>CALVMI010000031.1 GCA_944345045.1 uncultured Bacilli bacterium
AAAAAATTTTAAATCCTTAAAAATGCCCACAATAACAAATTTTGTCAATTATTATAATTTCGTATTTCGACAAAATTCGACTTTTTAGATTGACAAGCGAATTTAGAAACTCTATAATATTATTGTATTGTAAAGAATATCCAAGAGCGACTTTATGTTTATATGTGGGGATGAAGTAAGAAGGGAAAAGGAAGATGCAAGACAAGATCAAAGTAACATCAAAAAAGGTATTGCGAGAGAAAAGATTACGAAAAATCTTTCTGATCTTAATAGTTCTTCTTTTATTTTTACTTCTTTTGTTTTATATGGTTGTTGGTATTGTTTATAATCGTGGAAATTTCAGCATTACGCTAGATGAAAATTTGTACTTCGATAGAGGTCTCATCATGTATGATGACCCTGAATATAAGGTGTATAGGCCAGAGCTTTATGCTGAGGAGCCTAACTCGTTTGATAATATCTCACAGTATTGGCTTCCAGAAGATATTACAGCATCCGGTGGTGGTAGTCACAATGGGGATAATTATTTGGCGTATACATTTTATGTAGAGAACATAGGTGAGGAGATTAGAGACTATTGGAGTGAAATTTACATTGAAGGCGTCACAAGAAATGTGGATGAAGCCGTTCGAATTCGAGTCTATCGAAACGATGAGTACGTAACTTATGCAAAGGCAAGAGCAAATGGCACTGCAGAAAATAACACCATAGCTTTTCTAAGTGATACCGTAGCTGGTCGTGCTCATGTCGAAAACTTCATGCCAGGAAGTGTCGACAAGTATACTCTGGTAATATGGATTGAAGGCAGTGACCAAGAGTGTACAGATGACATTTTAGGCGGCGAGTTTCGTGTTCGAATGCGATTCAATTCGGAATATGTTGAAGAAAATGTAGTGAGTTAGGAAGGGTAGGAAAAATGAAAAAAAGAAATAACAAACATGAAAAAAGACTTAAAACATTGATCTTTGCAGTAGTAGTTTGTACATTCATCTTAGGTGCTTCTACTTATGCATGGTTTATTGGAATGCGTACCGTTAATGTTTCAAGTTTTGATGTTAGTATTGCAACAACAGAAAGTTTAATGCTTTCAATTGATGGCAAAACTTGGACAGAAAACTTAACTATTAATGGTGAAAACTATGATACAGCAGCTTATGATGGAAACACGAATAGTTGGGGTGGAGCCGATGGCTTAGTTCCAATGAGTAGTATCGGAAAAATTGACACTGCCGCATCAAGAATGATCCTTTATCAAAAAGGAAGTTTTACAGCTTCAAATGGTGGCTATAGATTAATGGCTAGCCAAGTAGAAAATGGCGTAGATGATGCTGGAGAAGCTGATGGTTATGTAGCTTTTGACTTATTCATTAGAAATATGTCAGGAGAAAAATATTACGAAGAAGTAGATATTTTAAATGAAGAAGCAATTTATTTAACTCCAGATTCATCAGTAACAGTATCTGAAGCTGGAGGAGTAGCAAATACAGGTATTGAAAATTCTGTTCGTGTTGCTTTTATGCAAATTGGACGTACACAATCTGATGCAGCAGAAGGTACAATAACAGGTATTACATGTGCAGATGCTGCTGGTGTATTAGGAATATGTGATAGCCGTGACGCGACTATTTGGGAGCCAAATGATCGTGCTCATGTTGATAATGCTATCAGTTGGTACAATACTGCATGTAAACAAAGAAGTGTAGATGGTGATGATTTAACTGCTGAAGATGCTTATACAGCTGAACCTTGTGGAGCAATTGTTAACGGTCAAAATTATCCAACATATGCAGTAGGTGGTGTAATTGATGAAACAAGTAGTGTTGATAACTACGATGGTGCAGAATATAACGGATATACAGGAACAATTTCAGCTGATGCAGCACCTAATAAATTAGTTGGTGTAAATACATTTACCGATTCTGAAAAGAATTTACAAAGCACTGCTAGAATAGCATTCATCTATTTAGCACCAAATAGTGTTACAAAAGTACGTGTATATATTTGGCTTGAAGGACAAGACGTAGATAACTATGATTTTGCTCAATTAGGACGTCAAATTTCAGTAAAATTTGGATTCACTAAAGAAAGATTCTATGGTGAAGATATTGATTACGTAGGACCAGAACTTCCAGAAGACGTTCAAAAAGACATGGAAGATGTAAGTTATACAGAAGAAGATGACGTATCAACAATTTCTGATAGTTATATTACATTTGATGCAAATATTTTCAAAGTTCCAAAATGGATTGATACATTCTCATTTAAAGATGGAGATGTAACAAAAGTAGCTACCAGAGGTGTAGATGATTGGTCATTTGCAGAAGTATAAGAGGTGACATATGACAAAATATAACGAAAAACACAATAAAAGAGTTAGAAATTTAGCAATATTATGTTTATTTTGCACGGTTATATTAGCAGTTTCAACTTACGCGTGGTTCATTGGAATGCGTACCGTTAACGTTTCATCATTTGATATCAATGTTGCTTCAACTGAAGGACTTTACTTATCAATGGATGGAAAAAGTTGGACGTATAATCTAGATGTTATGAATGCTCCAAAATATGATAATAATGCAAACAAATTAGAAGATGTTGAATTAATACCTATGAGTACAGTTGGTGATATGGATACAAAATCTTCAAGAATGAAACTATATCAAAAGGGGAGTTTAACAGCTACTAAAGGTGGTTATAGATTACTTGCAAGTCAAGTAAATAACTACACTTCACAAGTAATGGATAGCGGTGAATATATTGAAGGAGATGGTTATGTTGCCTTTGACTTATTCATTCAAAACTTATCAGGTGAAGCATACTATGTAAAAAATGATCCATTAAACGAAGAAGCAATTTATTTAACAACAAATTCATCTGTTAAAGTTTCACCTAACGGTGGTGTAGCAAATACTGGTATTGAAAATTCTATTCGTGTTGGCTTTGCTCAAATCGGCCGTGTAGAAGCAAATACAGAAAACGTTGACAATATCACAGCTATTACTTGTAGAGATGTAGCAGCTGATGCTGATCAAGCTCAAGTAACAGCTATTTGTCGTAGTGCTTCTATTTGGGAACCAAATGATACAGCACACGTTGACAATGCCATTAATTGGTATAATACAGCATGCGATGCAAGAACGGGTGCAGATGTAAATGCTGATGCTTCTTATGCAGATCGGGTAGATGTAACAACTTGTAAAGCAGTTGCTAATGGTACTGGTTATAGTACTTATGCAATTAGTAGAGAAATAAATGTGGAAGATAACGTAAATGTTTATGATGGCGAAGATTATAATACTTACACAGCAAATGTAACAGATTATGATACATATGCTAGAGCAGATACTGATGATAAAGCAAATTATAAATTAGTTGATTATCCATATTTTACGGATACAATGAAAAATAAGACAGGAACGACTCGTCCAGCATTTATGACTCTAGCACCAAATAGTATTACAAAAGTACGTGTATATATTTGGCTTGAAGGACAAGATATTGATAATTACGATTTTGCTCAACTTGGTGCAAAGGTATCAGTAAATTTTGGATTCACTAAAGAAAGATTTACTGAAGATGATGTTGATCATGATGGACCTTCTACTGAAATTACCGAAGGTATGAGCTATTATCCAGCAACAGGTGAAATAATTATTACAACACCAGATTCAGGAATTACTTATAATGCGGAAACAGGATATTTTGTAATTC
The DNA here is from genome assembly GCA_944345045.1 of uncultured Bacilli bacterium. GTDB lineage: Bacteria > Bacillota_I > Bacilli_A > RF39 > UBA660 > Ventrenecus. The sequence goes on from CALVMI010000031.1 coordinate 3,712, forward strand.
CAGCAGATTATAATACAGATTTCACATTTACAGAAGACGGAACAGCAATGACAGCAACTTATGCACTTAAAGATGGTATAGACACTTGGACCATTAGTGAAACACCATAAGAAAGAATAAGGAAAGAGTAAGAAAAATCTTACTTACTCTTTCTTTTCTTCCATTAAAGGGGTGAGAAGTATAACAACAAAAAGGAAAAAGAAAAGTATAAGTACAAGAAAAAAAGACCAAACTAAAACAAAGTTTAGAGAAAGAAAAAGTTTTAAAGTAACGGTCGTTTTAGTGTTGCTTTTTGGTATTTTATTTGTTTTTTCTACCTATGCTTGGTTTTCATCAAGTTTAAATGTTCAAATAAGAACGTTTAATATAGTAGTAGATCGAACAAGTGGACTTTACATTTCTTTAGACGGAATAAATTTTGATAGTGCTGTTGAAATTAATTTGGATACAGTTATTCGTGAATTAAGGCAAACGTATCCAAACCATACAAATCAATGGTCAACAAACGGTCTTACTCCGGTATCATCTAATGGAATTACTAATTCAAATAGTCCAGTGTTTAATATGTTTCAAAGTAACGGAGTACTTTATTTCAAACGAGACGTCAATCATGAAAATGGTTTTGTTTCAACAGAACAAATGACGGAGAATGAAGCAAAAGAATATAGCTATTACATAGCATTTGACTTGTTTTTCCAAAATATTACTGGTTCTCCAGTAAGTGATAATCTATACTTAGATAGCAGTTCGTCATTTATTATGAATGCCGATGCCAATGAAGAAATGCAAGGTCTAGGTAATTCAATACGTTTTGGAATTGTAAAAATTGGCAGTGTGGATAATGATGCCCCTGCTACGACAGTTCAAAATATAGGTTGTAATGGCCAATGTGAATCTATTATTTATGAGCCAAATAGTCGTAATCACACCGATTTATCTATTGAAAGAGCAAGTAAATATGGCGTAACGTTAGTAAATGGCGAAAGATTTCCAACCTACGCATTCAAAAGAGCTGGTGGTCCAGTATACGTGAAAAATAGTGTTTCAGGTTCACCAAATATTGATTTAAATTACTTTGATTTACAAGAAACCAGAACTGAAGAAAACATTGAAGATCCATTATTCCAAATACCAGATGGCATTACTAAAACACGTGTGTATTTGTGGATAGAAGGACAAGATATTGACAGCTTAGAAACCGAATCGGAAGGTGCTGAACTAACCGTTTCAATTAACTTTGTAAAAGATACAATGGGATATAACACATTTGATGAATAAAAAGAAAAGAAGAGGGGAAAGGTGATATTATGAAAAATGAAAAAACGGTGGAGTTTGACTTATCACTTCTTAGTTTACAAGAATTAGTATCTGTATATCAAAAGGTAGAAGAGTTTTTAGAGTATTTAGAAAGCAAAAAAATAGTAGAAGAAGAGAAGGAAAAAGAAGAAAATGAATAATTTTTTAGATTTTATTTTAAAAGATATTGATACGAAAACCCAAGTGCTTTCTGCTATGCCGATAAAAACCAAAACAAATAAAAAGAAGTATAATGAAAAAATCTCTGAATACCAAAAAAAATATACAGACTATAAATCAAATTTGCGCAACTATTTACTTGCCAAAAGCCGTTCTTTTGAAATAAAAGACAAAGAAAATGTTGATTTCAATGCTTTAAATGAAAGAGTCACCGCCTTAGAACACGTCAAATTTCTTTTAAATCCTGCAAATACATATCTTGAAAAAATGGGATTCGATGTTTTACTATATCAGTTAAGTAATTACAACACATTTAATTTCAATTCCCTAAATGAAATTATCAACGGCTTCTTAGATAAATTTGCGTTGGCTGGCATTCCTTTAACAAAAGAAGATTTTAACTATACTTGTTATGTCGAAGAATACATGGCCTCTTTTTTAGAAATTCGGGAAAAGAAAATAGAAGGTCATGAAAGACTTGCCAATGTGTTTGAACAAATCTATTGGGTAAATCCTGATATTATAGAACATATTGAATTGAATTTTAGAAAACTCATTCGTAAAAATGAAAAAAAATTCACAGCTTATATAAATGATCTTCAAAAAAAGGCAATGGCAGACAACCAAGTAAATAACTACATGGATTGTTTAGAAAAAATTCAAAATGCTTATCAAGATATACATAATGCGAATCGTGAAAGCGTAGCAGATATTATCGAAGCTTGCGAAAAAGGTGAAATGGATATCAATTCCTTTATGCAAGACAGCAAAATTAGAAGTTCTGCTTATGAATTCCTCGTTCCTGAGACAGTAGATAAAAATGATGTTGCCGCTATGCAGAAAGTATGTATCGTCCTAGAACGATTAGAAACAAATGTCATAGAGTACAACGGATACATGTCTTTTGAAAAAATGATTCAAAATTTCAAAGAGGAATATAAAGATGTTAAAAAAGTAGAATTAAAAAAAGGTGAAGTAAGTGGCCTAAGATCTGTTTTAAATAAAATAGAAGATGGCGAACAAGAACTTGAAAAATTGAATAAACGTATAGCAGGTAATAAAAATCCATTTTTCGATTTTAAAAATGAAATGGATTTAAAACAATTAAAATCAAAATCTGTTATGAAAGCAAAAGAATTATATGAATTATATCAAAAATATGATGAAGAATATTTTAAAGATAAAGTAATGGATATTATTAATCCAACTCTAACTGTCAAAGATGTTTTAAACTTGTATGCAAGCTTTGATTATTTCAAGAAAAAAGCAATTCAAAATACTTTTAAATTAACGAATTATGAAGATGTTAAACGTTACAGTGAAGATTTTGATAAATTTGCAACAAATCCAATGAATGTAATCATGGAAGGAGTTCCTGTTTTTGAGGAAACAAATATTCCAAAGGTTATTGTGAATAAATATCGTTTAAATGGCATTAAAATTGATGAGATGGATTTATCTATCGATAATATTCAAAGTCTATTAAATCGTATTCAACTTATCTTGCGAATTCATAAGATAGAGACAAGTACTTTATCGGTTGAAAAAATTTGGTTTATGATTCAGGTTCGAAATTTACTTCAAACAAAAGAGGTTTAAACAACTTCTTTTTTTGATGCAAAAAATGTCGAATTATGATATACTTAGTCTAGTATAGAAGAGTAAAAGGAAGAAAGTATATGAAGAAGTTAAATAATATAAAAGCCCTTTTTAAAAAAATACCTAAAGGCGCTATTATTTTTGGTTTAATTTTTGTCTTTGCCATCGTGTCAATTGGAGTTCCTACACTTGCTCGTTTTGAACATCGTAATCCTTTGAATTTTGATACGACATGGGATGGAAGCATTGCAACTGGATATCGAAGTGGATCTGGAACCTACAGTGATCCTTTTATCATTTCGGATGGCAGTGAATTAGCTTATTTTGCTTCGCAATTAAAAACAACGAATTATGAAGGAGTATATTTCAAATTAGGCAGTAATATTATTTTAAATAGAGGAATATTTGCATATGACGAGACAAATGGCTTAACTTATACAGAAGAAGAAGCTCAATATATAAAAAAATATACGGATGAGGTTTATACAAATCCTTCTTATGAAAACTTATCTTCAACGACTATTCATCTTTTCCCATCTTTAGACGATTTTGCTGGTACTTTTGATGGAAATTCCTATACAATATATGGTGCTTATATAACTAATGAAGAAGCAGATGAAGTAGGACTATTTACAAATTTAACGGGTAATATTGAAAATTTATATGTAGCCAATGCTCTTATTGTCGGAGGAACAACAACGGGTGGTCTTGCATCAACAATGACAGGTAGCACGATCGAAAGTGTAAGTTTTGATGGTACAGTTATAAGTAAAGAAGAGAATGTTTCACAAACAAAAGATATCGAGGTAACTGTTAGTCCTTTAACGATTTTAGAAACCGAAACAAATGCATCTTTGCATATTGATTTAAAGTATCCTGAAAATGATCTTTTAGGAAATATTACGAATGTTACTCTTACTGGAACACTAGAAAAAACAAATGAAAGTAGTATCGTAACTATTGGTAGCGAAGAAATACCTTCTGGTGAATTTGAACTTACTTTAACGCCATCACTTAATAATTCATTAGATATTTTATTAACGGGAGATGCAAGTGACAATGTTACTTTTTCTAATGTCGTCTTACATGTTACTGCCGATTATCAATTAACCGGTGGCATTGCTGGAACAGCAGATGCAAGTACTTTAAAAAATGTAATCAATAAAGCTGATGTTTATGGCAATTTATATGCTGGTGGCCTTTTTGGTGGCGCTACAAATCAAATATCAATCTCAGATGTGTACAATCTTGGTAAAGTAACAAGTCCACATATCGCTGCTGGCTTCATTGGGCTTATTGAAAATAATCCTCGCGATGTTCAGATTTTACGAAGCTACAACGCTGGTGAAATTTCAGCTTCCATGTCTGGGGGCTTACTAGGAGAAGTAAATAACAATACTAGAACCGTTTCATTAAATTCTGTTTTTGACACTTCAACAGCAGAATATAAAATCTATCAAAATGTAAATACAACTTTAAATATAACCGGATGTTATACAATAAGCGGAACCGCAATTTATGAAGGAACAGTAAATGGAAGTTTCAGAACAACATCTAAAGAAAATTTACAAAGTTCAAGTTATTTAACTGCTTTCTGGCCTTTTGTTGATACAGATACTTTACGAACCTCACCAAATCGTGTATGGGTATTTGAAAGTGGAGAACTTCCACTCTTATATATTGATGATACGAAAAATCCAATTGCCGAAATTCATGCGGGAACATATACATGGAATAATGTTGGTTATGTTTTAGATGAAATTTATTTTGATAAATCAGCAGCATTTAGTATCAATGAAATTTCTGCAGTTCGTCCAGTTAGTCAAATCGAATATAAAATTGTAGCAACTAAAGAAGCTTTAATGCAAGATGAAATAGAAGAAATTAGTGATTGGACATCTTATACTGAAGGAGAAGTTATTTCCTTAAATGAAGAAGGATTCTACATCGTTTATGCAAAAATTACCGATTCAGATGGCCAAGCAAGTTATTTAAATACGGATTTATTAATACTAGATTATTCAGCTCCAGAAGCAACTTTAACACTTGAAACCACAACATGGAATACATTGAAAACAGATCTTGAACCATATTTTATTAATGAACCAACAAGTGTTTCTCTAACGGCTAATGATGCTTACTCAGGTATAAAAAGTATTTCATATTATGTGACCGACAATGAACTTGCTTTAGATGAGTTAGAAGCATTAGAAGAAACATCATGGCTTCCTTATCAAGAGGCAATTACTATTTCTAACGAAGGAAAGAATGTAGTCTATGCTCGTGTAATAGATAATACAAATCACGTGACATACATAAATACAAGTTACCTATACTATACGGGATATAATGAAACAACAATTGGAAGCGGATATACAAATTCTGATGGTGAAATGATCGCGGTAAGTTCTAATTCGATGATTCATACAAGATTTACTTATCAAGATGAATTTTCTTATTTTGAAGGATCAACTCATCAACTTCGTGTTAATAACTTATTACCTGCAAATACCAAAATAACAATAATAGATAATTTAAAAGAAAAAGTTTATCGGTATACAGTAAATGATACGGAAGATTTTGGCTATAATAGTTGTAATGACGAAAATTGTTACATGACTATTCCATTTACAGTATTTAAAGAAATTGGTATGAGTTCAGAAAAATACTTTAATGAATCTCTTTATACCGGGCCAGTCGAAGAAGATTTCACCGTCTTAATAGATTTTAAAAATACAGAAAATTCCATTTCTTCTTTACAAATAGAACTGTTATTACAAAGTAGTGATGAAACAAAAACAAGAAAAACTTTACCAACTACTTTAAAAACAGCTCAGATTCATTCCTTAGCTAATGGAAGCGTTAATTTCACAACAAATGAAGTTTCACCTATCTACTATAATAGTGATTCAGTTACAAACATTACTCTTAATCCAACCATTTTTTATCAAATGAATGGCAATACAACCATTTGGGATAGTACATTAAATAATCAAACAACAGGTGTTGAAATTTGGATTACCAATGAAAGTGGCGAGAAAATATCTAGAGATTCATGGCAAAATATGAGTTTTCAAATCGGTAGCACCTATTATTATCCAGAAGAAAATAGTACCTTATATTTACCAATTAATGGTGAAGAGATATTAACAATGACAACTTATGAGGGAAATTCCCTATTACCAGTAGGTAACTATACCATTCATTTCAAAGGCTATGCAACGTATCAAAAATATGCATCTTTATATAGTAATACCGAAAAAACCGTTCCTTTAATTGTAACAGAACTTCCGATGACATTTGACTATGGCTTACAAGTAAAAATGAATGATAAACAAAGAGTTTTATCCAAAACAAATCCAAATCCAACCATTTCCTTTGATTGTTTATATACTGGAGCACTTCAAAATCCAAATATTCGTATTTCTTTATATCAAAAAGAAACTTTAACAGCCTATAATCAAGATTATGAATTAATAAATTTACAAAATTATGCAACATCAACTCTTGATAGTGCCGGTTCGAATAGTTATTATGTAACACGTTCTGCTATAGCATATGATGGCACAGAAAACACCATAAATTCTTATGATGTCAATCTAGATGTGACAAAAATGACTTCTGGTGGCTATGAATTTGTTTTCGAACTATTTGATGGCGAGACAAAAATAGGCCAAATATCGAAAAAAATAATTGTGAGGTGAGAAAATGAAATATAAAGTAGTGATTATCTTATTTTTAGGAATCTTAATTCTTATGCTATCAGGCGTCACATACTCCGTATTTACATCTTCTGCCTCATTAGATGTTGAAGATCAAGATCTTGCCAAATTCATTTTTGAAACAGAAATGACAGATCAAATTCATCTTCCTTTAACTAACGTAACTCCTGGTGAAACAATAGATTATCCTTTTTCTGTAACCAATACAAAAGATGGAGTTACAAGTAATGTAACAGTTTCTTATACTTTAACTTTAAAAACATTTCATTTCATGCCTTTAACAATCGAAATCTATCGTGTAAACGAAAATGGAGAAGAAAAAATAATGACCTGTGATGAAACCTATGGTAGAAATAGTCAAAATGAAATTGTTTGTAACTCTAATGAAATAGAAATGTCTCATAATGAAGAAAACAAAGATGATTACATTTTAAGAATAACGCATCCCGAAGAATATAATGGTTCTTCATATGCCGATTTAGTTGATTTTATTGATTTAGAAATATCAAGCGTACAAAAAACGGAGGCGTAAACATGAAGAAAAAAATAAAGAAAAAATATATCATTTTCGGAACAGTTCTTTTTCTGACAATAGGCTTATTAACAATAGGGCTTACGTATGGAAAATATGCTGCAGATTCCGTTTGGAATTATTATTTAGGCTCAAAAGGATTTTATTTTTCCTCAGATTATCTTGGTATGGAAAGTGTGGAAAATGTAAATCAATTATGGGACGGGAAAAGTACAACTTTTTCTCTTACCAATAGTGAGAATGATTTAGTCGCGACAAACTTTGACATTTCTTATACGGTAATCTGTGAAGTAATAAATGAAAATAGTGAAGACTACTCTTGTACTTTAAATGGTACAGACAGTGATACATTTTCTGGAACACTTTCAGGTTATGAAATGTGTATAAATGAAAAAAATGATGGTATAGATGTTTCCTCTTATACTCAAAGTGATTGCGAAATAAATGGTTATACATGGCAAAAAGAAATAGCTAATCAAGAACTTTATTTCGATGTTGTAAAAAAAGACGGTACAGAAGTAACGGATGCCGAGGTAAAAATTACCGCGACAAGCACCAGTCCGTATAAAAAAACATTAACCGGAACCTTTTTATTACACAAAGATCCATCTTTATTTGGCACAATAGAACTATCTTACCAAGAAGAAAACTTTGTTGGAAATCTCATAGTTACAAACACTTATGAAGAAGAAAAATGTGTTACCCTAACTTTTGATGAAAATAAATTTCGCCTTGATGAAGACGAAGTAAACATAGATTCTTCTACTTCAAATGATCAAGGATATATGAATTCTATAACTTTTAAAATAAATGGCAAACAAAGCCAAAAAATCATTTTTTATAAAACAGACTTTCAAGCAACTTATAATGTCGAAGATTTTACGATAAATGAAGGTTCTACTTGTCAAAATTAGACAAAAAGAATTGAACTGTATTTTCTTTTATGCTAAGATAAATTAGGAGGTAAATATGAAGGGTTTAAAAACAGTAAAAAAAGTATTATTTACAATTATAGGAGTTGTTTATTTTGTATTCGCATTAGGTATGACAATCTTGTTATTGAATAGAAACGATTATAATGTTACGCAATTTGGAAATACATCTTTAATTATTATTAGTGATGATGTATCTATTGAAGGATATAAACAAGGCGATTTAGTTATTGTAGAATCAAAAAAAGTTTCAAATTTAGAAGTAGGAGAAGTATTATTTGCTTATAAATTAGATAGCAATAAAGTTGCTCATGTCGAAATTGGTGTAATTGGTGAAGTTTATGCAAATGAAGATACAGTTTCATTTGAAAATGGAGAATCTTATTCATCACAATTTATCGCTGGTGTACCAACCAAAGTCATTAGCGGTGTAGGTAGCTTTTTAAATGTAGTATTATCTCAATGGGGCTTCTTGTTTATAGTATTATTACCATGTTTCTTAATTTTTATTTATGAAATTTATGCTTTAATTATTGAAATTAAATATGGTGCAAATCAAGAATAGAGTGTAAAAAGCACTCTTTTTTCTTGATTTACAAGAAAATAATTTGCATTTTTTTAAAAAGTATACTATACTTACAATGTATGAAGTTTTTCTGAAGTTTTAATGAACCTCTTTCATATTACTTTGGATAAACCGATTTAGAAAAAAGGAGGAAGATTTCGATGGCTATGTCTAAAGAGAGAAAAGCTGAAATTATTAAAGAATTTCAAAAATCTAAAAATGACGTAGGTTCTACAGAAGTTCAAATAGCTTTATTAACTGAAGAAATCAATAATTTAACAGAACATTTTAAAGTTCATATCCATGATTTCCATTCAAAACGTGGTCTTCAAAAAATGGTTGGACGTCGTAAAAAGTTATTAAACTATTTAAAAGAAACTGATGTAGTAGCATATCGTGAATTAATCAAAAAATTAAATTTAAGAAAGTAGGCACTAAATTTTTTAGTGTCTCTTTTTTTATAAAAAGGAGTAGTAAAAAATGAAAAAAATTTATTCAATGGATTTTTTTGGTCGGGATTTAACCGTGGAAACTGGTTGGCTAGCCAAACAAGCAAATGGATCTGTTTTAGTTCGTTATGGTGATACTGTAGTTTTATCAGTTGCTGTTATGGGCAAAAATGTAATCACACAAGATTTCTTTCCTTTACAAGTATTGTATCAAGAAAAGCTTTATTCAGTAGGAAAGATTCCTGGCGGATTTATCAAACGTGAAGGGCGCCCAACAGATGAGGCAACTTTAGCTGCTAGAATCATTGATCGTCCTCTAAGACCAATGTTTGATGAAAACTTGCGAAATGAAATTCAAGTTGTAAATACAGTATTGTCTGTTGATCAAGATAATTCTCCAGTCATGGCAGCTTTATTTGGCTCATCTTTAGCTATAGGAATTTCAGAAATTCCCTTCGATGGTCCAGTCGCTGGTGTAGTAGTAGGAAAAATTGGTAAAGAATATATCATTAATCCGACAGTAGAACAATTAGAAAAAAGTGAATTAAATTTAACAGTTGCTGGTACTAAAAATGCGATTTGTATGGTCGAAGCTGGGGCCAATGAATGTAGTGAAAAAACAGTTTTAGAAGGTATTTTATTTGG
>CALVMI010000032.1 GCA_944345045.1 uncultured Bacilli bacterium
TATTTTTCTCCTTCAAGAATTTCAAAAATTCTTTCGGCCGCTAATTCAAATTGTTTAATAATATCATAAAAGTATTCTAAATTAGAAGATATACTGATGATATGTCCGCGATAAGAGAGAATAATTAACATTGTAGCCACTTCAAGTTCCTTATGAGTAATAAAATAAATACCCAAAAGTAAAATTCCTAAATCAAGTAAATCTCGTAAATCTCCATTTAAAAAGCGAAACCATGATCGTGTTCTAGCCCAAGAATAATTAGCTTCACCTAACTCTTGAATAACTTGATCCGTTTTGTTTAAAAAGCTTTTTTCAGCATTTAATAATTTTATATCCTTTGCCCCTCTAACAAGTTCACTGATAAAACCAGAAGCTATATCTCGTTTCTTCTTTCGAATTTTATTTTTCTCCTGAATTTTCTTAGCCGCATATTTCTGAGCAAAAAATAGCAAAACAACAAATAATAAATATAGGAAAAAAATTGCAGTATTTAAAAATAAAACACTAAATAAAACACCAATAACGGAGATAAGGTAGGTTAAATAATCAATTCCTTGAATAAAAATATCGGATAAAGTATCCGTGTCATTGCCTGCTCTTTCAATAAAAGTTCCGCTAGAATTAGTTTGCAAAACTCCTGTTTGAATTTGTAAGATTTTACTAGATACATCAAGTTGAATATTTTTTTTGACAGAATAAAAATATTGGTTAATAAAATAATTATTAATATGCATGCAAATATTTCGAAAAATTTCAGTACCAAAAATAAGTACAGTAACAGCAAAGAGTTGTGTCCAAAACTCGTCAGTTAAATAAAGAATTTGTCTTGCTGATAATAATGGGGCAACAACATTAATAACGCTTAATAATATACTTCCAATTAAGAAGAAAAATAAATACTTTTTATCTTGTTTAGCATATTGATAAGTCTTTTTTAAATAATAAAAAACATTAGATAATTTTACCTTTTTCTTTTTTTCTTCCTCCATACATCCTCACTTCCTAAAAGAGATTATACAGATATTACGAAAAAATTTAAAGCCTTTTAATTTTTGAGAAAATATGCTACAATTATATTGTAAAATAAAGGAGATAGAAAATATGGAAGCATTTACAACCTTTTTAGCAAATAATTATCTATGGTTTTTAGTAATCGCAATTATTTTGATTTTTGCTTTAATTGGCTATTTTGTTGATGCAAATGAACAAAAAAAAGGGATATCTTCCATAGTTAAACAAAAGCCAGTCGAAAAAGACATTCATGACCTGGCTAAAGAAGCAGGAAATAAATCTTTAAATTCAGCAATAAATGCGACAAATACCCAAAATATGATGCCAAATTTAAAAACAGAGCAAAATAATGTAGCAATGCAAAATACGATAACAGAAATGAATCAAAATATGCAAAATTCAAATGCCAATCCAGTTGGTTTTGATGTTTTAAAAAAATAAAAAAACGCTCTTATAGTTTTAAGCTATAAGAGCGATTTCTATTCCAATCACGCCATTTTTTTCTTGCATTTTTCTAGAGTAATATTTCTCCATATCTCCAGGATCTGCTTTTTCTTCATTAGAATATCCAAGACTAATGGGATCAAAACGTTTGTAAAGTTCATTAAAAGAAGGATAAATGTGCAAAGCGACAATTTTTGTTGTTAATTTTTCTCCGTTAGATTGATCAGTAAAAACAAGCAAATCATTTACTTTTAGTTTCTTTCTTTTTTCATCAAAAAGTCTCAGTTCTATAGTTTTGGATCCGTTTTTGATTGTTAAAAAAGGCTCGTGATCTAGGTGCATCTCGTGCATAAAGTACCTCCAATATCAGTATATCAAAATAGATAGTGTAAATAAAGTGCAAAAAAGAAGCAGACGTTTGACAGTAGATAAAAGAAAAAAAATTTGATATAATGAACGAGACAAAAACAAAGGAAGTGGAAAAATGACATTAACGACCCTATGGTCATTGTTTACCAAAATACTAGATATATGTATTGTTTGGTTTCTCTTTTATTTTATTTTAAAAAATATTCGAAACAATGTAAAAATGATTTTAATTGTAAAAGGTGTATTATTGGTTATTTTAATTGAAATAATCAGTCAACTTTTAAATTTATATACAGTAGGACTATTACTTGAATATGTCCTCGATTGGGGACCTTTAGCGATTATCGTAATTTTCCAACCAGAAATACGTAGCATGCTTGAAAATTTCGGTCGAACACAGCTTTTAGGTAGACATAAAATTCTAACCGTTGATGAACGCGAAAAAGTAGTTACAGAAATTATGAAGTCAATAGAATATTTAAAGAAAAATCGTATTGGAGCTTTAATTGTTATTGAAAGAGATGTATCGTTACAAGAATACATTGGCAGGGCAACCAAGATATATGCCGATATTTCAAGCGAACTTTTAAGCAATCTATTTTATCCAAATAGTCCACTTCATGATGGTGGTGTAATTATACAAGGTGACCGTATTACGTGTGCAGGAGCTGTCTTTAGAACAAGTATGAGTCCGGGGTTAAATAAAAAACTTGGTACAAGACACCGTGCTGCTTTAGGTATAGCTGAAGAAAGTGATGCTCTAGCCTTAGTTGTATCAGAAGAAAATGGTAGAATTAGTATTGCCTATGATGGAGAATTACAATACAATTTAACCTTAGATGAATTTAGAATGACCTTAATGGAAGAATTAAAGCCAAAAGCAGAAGTATTCTACGGATCTGATGCTTCCGATAAGGAGGATGATGTCCATGAGTAAAATATGGAAAAAAATTAAAAATGGAGTTAAAAAACTTTATCAACTTTTAGATGAAAAACTTATTACTCCATTAAGTAGAGCAATCTATTTTCTTTTTGAAAAATTAAAAGATAATCCAATTCATGTTGAAAAACTATTAAATAGACCGAGAATATTAGTTTATGTTTCGCTTATTTTAGCGGTTATTACTTTCTTTTTAGTAGATTCACAAGTAATTAACCTAGTTGAAAATGAAGCGGAAATTCTATCAAACGAACCAGTAACGGTAATTTATAATAAGGAAGCATATGTAGTAGAAGGTTTGGTGGATCATGTAGACATTATTTTAACAGGACGTAAAAGTGCTTTATATTTGGCTAAGCAATTAGGTGAACATGAAGTAGTACTAGACTTGTCTGATTATGAAGCAAGTGATACGCCAGTTCGTGTAGCACTTTCATATAATCAAACAGTAGATAATATTAGTTATAAATTGGATCCGGCATACGTAACTGTTACAATTAAGAAAAAAGTTAGTGAAAAAAGAAGTGTCTCTTATGAACTTTTAAATGAAGACAAATTAAATGAAAAATTTTCTGTTTCAGATGTCTCTTTGGATCAAACCGAAGTGGTCGTTAAAGGATCACAAGATGCATTAGATCAGATTGCTACTGTAAAAGCATTGATCGATTTAAGTAATCCTGATTATACAGAAGCGATTACTTATGAAGTGGATAATTTACCATTAGTTGCTTATGACAAAGACGGAAGAGTATTAGAAAATGTTGAAATTGTTCCACAAACAGTAGGAGCTAGCATTTCATTTAGTACATATAAAGCAACTGTTCCAATCGTCGTAAATACTACCGGAACTTTAGTTGCTGGAAAATCTATTTCTTCAATAACAATTAATGGTCAAACAAATTACACAGTAGACATTTATGGCGAAAAAGAAGATATTGATAAAATAACAAGCGTTCCAGTAACTGTAAATATTGATGGCCGAGGAACAGGTGGCGCATTAACCTATAATGCATCCATTTCTAAACCAACAGGCGTTCGATCAATAAGTGAAAGTGATGTTCAAATTGTCGTCTCATTTGGTGATGAAAGACAAAAAACACTTGAAATATCAAATGTTCGAGCAACAAATCTTGCTAGTGGCTTAACTGTTAATAGAACAAATAATGATACAATTTCTGTTCAAGTAAAAGGTGTTCAGTCTGTAATTGATTCCATAACTGCTGATGACATATCTGCTTACATTGACTTGTCAAATTACACAGCTGGAACATACGATATAGATGTTCAAATTGAAAATAGTGATCCGCGAGTGACATTTGTTGTATCAAGTCAAATAAATGTAGTTATCTCAGGAAGTTAAAGAAAGCAAACAAATGCTTTCTTTTTTGTTAAATAACAAATCATAAAAAAACAAACAAAAAATTGTTTGCTTATTCAAATGGATGTGAATCAATATGATGAAATAAAATACCAATACTCACAAGACCACTGATACCTATTAAAGAATAAATGATTCTAACCATAACAGAGCCTTCTTCAAAAATAGCTGTTACTAAATTAAAATCGAAAAGTCCAATTAATCCCCAGTTTATCGCTCCTAAAATCACGAATACTAGGCAGATCTTATAAATAATTTCCATATATTCCCGTCCTTTCATTACTATTATGGAAAATTATAAAAAAAATATTCATAAAAATCTTTTCTAAAAATATAGTTTAATTAGAAAAGGAATGTGGTGAATTTTGAAAAAATTATTAGCAGTACTTTTATCATTAACTTTATTAGTCAGTGGTTGTGGAAAAAAAGGCACAGAAAATGTGGTAGCAGATTTCACGAAAAAGGTCAACGAAACTTCAAGTTATATATTGAAAGGAAATATGGAAATTTATGCTCCTGAAGAGACTTTTACTTATAGTTTAGAAATTGATTTCTTAAAGGATAATTTTTATAAGGTAAAAATGGTTAATCAAACAAATAATCATGAACAAATTATTTTAAGAAACAACGACGCTGTTTACGTAATTACACCTTCATTAAATAAAAGTTTTAAATTTCAAAGCGAGTGGCCAAGCAATTCTAGCCAAGCATATATTTTAAGTGCAATTGCTAAAGACATGGGAAATGATACTGAAACTACAGTTGAAGAAGCAGATGGAAATTATGTGATTAAATCAAAAGTAAATTATCCAAATAATCCAGATTTGAGCTATCAAAAAATAACTGTCGATAAAGATAATAATATTAAAAAAACGGAAGTTTACGATACAGAAGATACTTTAAAGATGAAAGTGACATTTACAAGTACGGATTATAAAGCAAATTTAAAAGATACAGACTTTACCATTGAACAATACATTACTGAAACGGATACAGAAGAAAATACAAACAATACCCAAAATGAAACTTGTGAAGGCGATAACTGTGAAGAAAAAGCACCATGCGAAGGAGATTCATGTGAAGAAGAAACCGGTGCTATAGAAGACATATTATATCCATTATATATTCCTAGTAATACATATCTTTCAAGTAGTGATAAAGTTCAAACTGATATAGGTGATCGAATTATCCTAACATTTGGTGGTGAGAAAAGTTTTGTGTTAGTTGAAGAAAAAGCAGTGATGGCTGATGAATTTGAAATTATTCCAGTTTATGGAGATCCATTAATTGTCAGCGATACAATCGGGGCCCTTGGTACAAATTCTCTAACTTGGACAAAAGATAATATTAGCTATTATTTAGCAGGGAATGACTTAACTACAGCAGAACTATTAGCAATAGGTGAAAGTATTGGATACAGCAATCAAACAGTAAGTGCAGAAAAATAAAAATCTGCACTTTTTTTGTGATAAGACGAAAAGAAATTGCATTTTAAAAGCCTTTTTTGTATAATACCTGTAGGTGAAGTGAAATGAAAAAGCAAAAAATATCATATAAAACACAAGAATTTGAAGAATTCAAAAAATTTGCTCTAGTATTATTAGTTGTTATTATTTTAATTGTTGGAGTATATATTATTAGTCGAATGGTAATTCGGAACAACGCTCCAGAATTAACATATCAAAGTGGAACTATTGCTACTGATACTGCGATTGTAGGTACGATGCTAAATGAACCAGAAAGCACATATTATGTTTTAGCTTATGACAGTACCTCTAGTAAAGCATTAGCGTATATTACTTATGCGGGTTATTATACAAATGAACAAGAAGAACCAATCAAAATTTACTATTTAGATTTAAATGAAGGCTTTAATCAATCCTATTATGTAACGGAAGGAAGTAATCCTAAAGCCCAAAGCATAGCTGATCTAAAAATGATCGATGGCACATTATTAAAAATTGAAAAAGGAAAAATTACGAAATATATTGAAGGAATGGAAAATATTGCTAAAGAATTGAAGGTAGAAGAGGAGTAAAAGTGCTCCTCTTTTCAAAATCAAAAAATTGTGTTACTATTTTATCAGGATAAAAGGTGATGAAATGAAAAAAAACATTCAAGGCTTTTCTTTGAAATCAGTGGGAATTATTATTGTTGTAACAGCTATTGTAACAAGCCTCACAACTGGATTAATTATTTATAATAATAACAAAGTAATTTTAGGCGGAGCAAATTGGCGTGAAGACGAAGCCTTACAAGAATTTTTAAAAATATATAATAGCTTAGACACAGAATATTATGAAGAAATAAATAAAACAGAAATGGTCGATGCAGCTATATCTGCTATGGTAGATTACTTAGGCGAAGAATATTCCATTTATTTAAATGAAAATGAAACGGATAATCTATCAGATCAATTAAGCGGAACTTTTACTGGCGTAGGCATTTCTATTGGTGCTGAAAATATTATTGTAAAAGTATATGATGATACTCCAGCGAGCAAAGTAGGTATGGCGCCTGGGGATGTTATCACGAATATCAATGGTGTTTCAACTGAAGAAAGAACAAGTGCAGAAGTAGCTAATCTTATTGATAAAACGACTGAAAATACAATCATCGTTAATCGAAACGGAAATGAATTGACTTTTAGAGTAACACCAGAGGTAATAAACAAACCTTTGACGACAAATATTTTTGAACAAAATAATAAAAGAATCGGATATATATATATTGATTCTTTTACGAATACTGTTGAAGAAGAATTTAGTAAGTCTCTTGAAGAATTAGAAGATGATGGAATTGAGAGTCTTATTATCGATTTAAGAGGAAATACCGGTGGCTATTTAAAAGGGGCAACTGCGATCGCTGGCGAATTTATCCAAAAGGGAAAAGTTCTTTATTCCTTAGAAAGTAAAGATGAAACAAAAGTGTACTATGATGAGACGAGCAAATATAGAACACTTCCTGTAATACTTTTAATGGATGAAACTTCTGCCAGTGCAAGTGAAGTCTTAGCCGGTGCTTTAAAAGATAGCTATGGTGCAACTATTGTCGGAACCTTATCATATGGCAAAGGAAAAGTACAAACAACTAACGAATTAGAAGATGGTAGCATGGTAAAATATACTATTGCTAGATGGCTTAGACCAAATGGTGAATGCGTAGATGGCATAGGAATTCAACCGGATTATGAAGTACAACTAGAATTAAACGAAGAAGGATATTATATAGATACTCAATTAGAAAAGGCAATTGAACTATTAAGTTAGTTCTTTTTTCTTGTGAAAAAATTTTGTATAATAAAAAAAGAAAGCGAAGTAATTTTATGGATATAAAAAAAGGAGACCGTTTAAAAATCGAATGCTACAAGCATAATGGTTATTTAGATCGAACAAGTGATGAAGCAACTGTTGTCTATATCGATGATACGATGCTAATTGTAGCAAACAATCACACAAGATTAACTGAACATGATGGAAAAAGTCATACAACCAATGAACCTGCTGTACTTTTTTTCTATAAAGATAAATGGTTCAATATCATTGGACAATTAAAAAAGAATGGATTGTTCTATTATTGTAACATTGCAACGCCATATATAATAGACGGAAGAACTATAAAATATATTGACTATGATTTAGATTTACGTGTTTTTCCAGATGGTGGTTTTAAAATTTTAGATCGTAATGAATATAGATATCATAAAAAAGTTATGCATTATACAAAAGAGTTGGATACAATCATCGAAAATTCATTGCAAGAATTAATTGAATGGAAAAAAGAAGAAAAAGAACCATTTAAACGAGAAACAGTAGAAAAGTACTATCAAATATTTAAAGAAATGACTGATTAAATAGCCTAAATACGAGCTAAAATAAGCAATTTGAAAAAAAATTAAAAAAAATGTAAATTTTTGCTTGCATTTACATATACTTTGATGTAGAATGTAAAACGTGTTGAGAAAAGGACACAGAGTTTAAACCAAAAAAAGAAATTACATTTTTTATAAAATGTAAAGTAAAAACAAAAAAATGCAAAAAAACGTCAAAAAAGTGTTGACAAAGCAAATTTGATTTGGTAAACTCATATTGCACTTGACAAAAGAAGTGTGAAAACGATCTTTGAAAACTAAGTAAAAAAGTCAATTTGAGTAGCTTAGATTAAACTTATAAATAATTTTTTATTGAGAGTTTGATCCTGGCTCAGGATGAACGCTGGCGGCATGC
>CALVMI010000033.1 GCA_944345045.1 uncultured Bacilli bacterium
TTGTAGGTGAAGAAATATTTACTACTGATGGCGAGATTGTCGGCCTTTTTTTAAAAGAAAAGATAGAACCAATGCTATCACCTGAGGAAACAGTTGATGCTATAAAAAAGCAAGGCGGATATGTTTATATACCTCACCCTTATGATACAAAGCGTAAGAAAACCGTTTTAAGGGATAGTGCTTTACAAAGGATTATAAATGATGTTGATTTTATTGAATTTCATAATGGAAGAAACATTAGTAAAGATTTTTCAAAAAAACAAAAGGAAATTGCTAAGAAGTATGATAAAATAGGAATCGTTGGTAGTGATGCACATACTTTTTATGAATTGGGACGAAATTATTGTTTGGTTAATTCTTATTGTAAAGAGGTTTTTCGAGAAGAAATATCTGCTGCTAGTTTTTTTGAAAAAAAATGTATAAAAACTGCTCATTTAAATACCAAAATTGCTCGAGTTATAAAAATGATTAAAAGAGGTGAATGGAATGAACTATATAGAATTATCAATAAAAAGTTTAAGAAAAGAAGTTGAAAAGTTATATAATAGAATAAAAAAAGATTATGAATATGATTGCGTTATTTTTATAGCTAAAGGAGCTTATTTGATAGGTAAAGATTTGGCTTATTGTCAAAATGTTCCGCTTTTAGAAATTTTTGCAACTCGAAAAGGAAATAGCTTCAAAAAAATTTTAAGACCTATGTTAAAAATTATTCCTAAGAAAATTAAAAAAGCTTTACGTGAAAAAGAAGCACATTCTTCCTATCATCAAGAACATTCTGAAAGATTTGTTTCATTTGATGAAAGTATTTGGAAGTTATATCAAAATTCTAAACGTATATTGTTAGTTGATGATTCAGTTGATACTGGAAATACTATTCAAAGTGTTTATGAAAAAATTAAAGAGTACTTTCCAAATTCTGAAATAAAAATCGCCTGTCTTAATGTTTTTAAAGAATCAAAATGCAAGTGTAATATAGATTATTATTTATATGAAAATTGTTTATTAAACGGTCCATGGTCCAATGATTCAAAAGAATATGGATATTTTTATAAGGAGTATCAACTATGGCACAGCTTTCCAGCTTTTTTTTCGAAAAGAGTATCGGTTGCTATGGCAACTTATAATGGTGAGAAATATATAAAAGAGCAAATTTCTTCTATATTAAAGAATTTAACTGATGATGATGAATTAGTGATTTCTGATGACGGTTCAAATGATGATACATTGAAAATTATTCGTTCTTTTGATGATCCAAGAATTATTTTGCTAGAAGGACCATGTAAAGGAATTAAACAAAATTTTGCAAATGCAATTTTAAATTGTTCTGGAAAATACATATTTTTGTCTGATCAAGATGATTATTGGAAAGATGATAAAGTTGAAATTGTTTTGCAAGCTTTTAAAAAAAATGATGCGCTATTAGTTCAACATGACTGTTCTTTAATACAAAGTGAAACTAAAAAGGAATTGGTTTCTTCCTTTTTTGAATTCAGAAAGTGTGGAACAGGCGTAATTAAAAATATTACCAAAACAACTTTTTTAGGGTGTTGTATGGCTTTTGATGCTAGAATGAAAGAGGTAATTTTACCGATTCCAAATAATATAGATATGCATGATCAATGGATTGGAGTTATCTGTGAACATTATAAAAAGAGCATTTTTATTTCGGATAAGTTAATTGAATATCGTAGACATGAAGGAACTGCTTCAGATTGTTTTCATCATTATCCAATATCTAAAATGATTCGAAATAGAATTGTACTTATAAAAGAATATAAAGAAAGGATTCGAAAAAAATGAATTGGTTACTTTATTTATTGCTGATTGTATTTTTAATTATTGATTTTTGTTTAGATAAAAAGCTCTTGAGTCCGGTTAAAATTTTTAATTTAATATGGCTTGCTATTTATAGTTTGTATTTATTAAATTTAAGCTATATACAACAATCATTATCTGACAAGACTATTGTTATATTTATTGTATGTGTTTTGTTTTATAATTTGGCTTGTTTATTTATTAGATTTTTGTTTAAAAAGAAAGAAAAAAGTCAAAAAGAAACCGTTAATGCTGTGGATGAAAAGAAATTAAAAAAGAGACTTGATTTAATAAATTTGATTTTTGTTCTAGTATTTATTATTGAAATAATTTATTCCAAAGGATTTCCTTTATTATTTAGACTGCAAGGAGGAGACAGTCAATATTTGAATTTTGGTATTACCTCTGTACATGGGCTATTAAACGGTATAGCTGTGTGCTTGGGAGCATACTATTTGTTTAAAAAAGATAAAAGAAAATATATTTATTTAGTTTTCGGTATATTAACTATTTCTCGTCAGGTCTTAATGTCCTTAATTATTGAAGCTATTGTGTATTTTTTGTGTACTAAAATAAACAAAAAAGCGAATTACAAAAAAATTGCTTTAGGTATGTGTGGACTTGTAGTGCTTGTATTTGCTGGATTTACTTTAATTGGAAACTTTCGTTCTGGAAGTGATATGATGGAAAATATTTTTCGACCAAGGGAGCAATATAAAAATTTACCAACCGGAATAATGTGGGTATATTCATATACTGAATTTTCATTAAGCAACTTTAATAATCTTGTTTCTATGACTCCTGGTGCTGTAAACCATGGGGCTTCAACATTGAGTTTTTTCTTGCCATCTATAATAACTAATCATTTCAATATTCATGAAAATTTTTCCGAAAATTATTTAGTAAGTCCAAATTTTACTGTGTCTACTTGGTTTCCAGAAATATACTTGGATTTTGGAGTTATCGGAATTGCAATATTTAGTTCTTTGATAGGATTACTCGGTGGCTTTTTATATCGGAAAGTTATAAATGTCAATAGTGATATGTATAATCTTTTGTATGCGGTTTTTATTCATAATATTTTATTATTTTTCTTTGTAAACTTTTTCATTTATATTTCAATGGCTGTTCAATTTATATTAATCC
>CALVMI010000034.1 GCA_944345045.1 uncultured Bacilli bacterium
ACTTGCTTTATCATAATAAATTTTAAATTTTTTTGTAACATTCATTACTTCTATTGCATATTCGTTTTCGGGTTGTTTCATAATTTCACCTAAACCTTTTATTTCTTTTTATAGTATACCAAATTACACTTTTAATATCAATTTAAGGTATAAAAAAAGCCATAAAAAATTATGACTTTAAACTTTTTTTCGTATAATTTCTTCGTTTTTGCTCTTTTCTAAAATTTTTTTCATTGTTTCTAAAGAAATTGTTTTAATTGTATTGATATCTATATTATCATTAACAAAGATAGCTTCATTTTGCATAAGTAAATTCATTTTTTCAAAATCTTGTAAAGCTTGTTCAATTTTTATTTTTTTCTTTTTAGAATTAATTTGTTTTAAACTTGCATAGGTTTCTACGGCAAAAGAAATGATTAATACAGGTAGGCCGCCTATAAACATTTGGTATAACAAATCTGTATCTTTTGTGGAATCAAAAATAATAGCCATTATCCCTGCAACCATTACATATATAGATGAAGTTACATACATTTTTTCACTTATAAATTTTGTTACTTTTAAATAATCTATTTGATCTTTTAATTCTATTAATTTTTCTTCGGCATGAATCTCTACCAATTTTTGATACTGTTTTTTTAATCGAGCAAGATAATATTCTTCTATTTCTTTAGTGTAATCAATATATTCTACTTTACCATCGGCTTTATAAACGAACATTTTTTGATCTAATTTACTAAAACTCAAGATAAAGTCTTCTTTAGAAATATCTTTAAAAAAATCTGTGTAATTATACATATTAAACTCCTATATATACATTTTATCAAGAACTATTTTTAGTGTCAATTTTCATTTTTTTTATATATAAAAAACTCGATTGCTCGAGTTCTCATCTTAGAATTTCATAAATGAAATATAGGCAACATTAAATGGTGAAACGGCAAATTCATAATTGCAATCTAAATAATAACCATTTTCTTGTTCTTCTAAAGCAGTTGTCGAAATATTGGTGCAATCTGATGATTCATCTTGACATGTAATCACAAGATTTTCCGTATTATCTACTAAAGCAATATTTCCATCTTCATCTAATAAATCATTTGAGACCATATATTCTTTTACTAATTCTCGTTCATATGCCCTAGTGTCTGTTGGATTTTCTTCATATTTAAAAACTTCAGCATTGGCGTTTTCGTTTGTTGTCGCTTTAGAAACGACCATTTCATTGTTTTCATCTAAAGAAAATTGAACCAAATATGTAATATGATACATTCCATTTTTTAATGGTACTTCTTGTGTACTTAAACATGTATAAGAATTATTTGTACACGTATATTTCATATCTACAGCATAAGTTGGAGCGTTGTCAATAAGACCATAATAAGTAGTATTTAGAATTTCAGAAGATGCAACTTCTTCAACATTTGTTCCTAAGATTTCATAAATATCGCTTAATAAAATATTACCTTCTGTTGCTGTAGGAATATTTAATGTATCTATTTCGTTTTCTTTTAATGTGGCTTGTATTTTAAAAGTTAATCGATCATTTTCGACATAAGCAAGGGTATTTGGAACGGAAATGCATTCGTCTGTATTTGGACAACTCACTTTTAATGTTGCACTGCATGAAGTTTCTGAAAGCGTTTCAACAGTTACTTCATCATTCCATAAAGCTCCTTCTTTTTCATAATACGCTTTTAACAATTCTTTATAATCACCAATTTTTTTGTTATTTTGACCTATGTATACAGTTATTCCAGCAGTTATTATTAGTGCAATTACCAAAACGATTAGCAGAATGATCTTGCCACTTTTTTGATTTTTCTTCATTCTATCACCTTATATAAATTTTATCAGGTTCTATAAAAAAAAACAACTTATTTACTGTTGCTTTTTATCATTTTTGTAAATAAACTTATATACTTATCCACAACAATTGGCCATGTATAATTATTATGAATTCTTTCCTTAGCAAGAGCGCCCATTTCTTTTTGTTCTTTTAAAGATAAATTATCTGCTTTCTGCAAAACTTTTTTTAAATCATTTTCTTGTTTTGTAAAATAAAAGCAACTATCCTCGCCCACTTCATGATTGTAAGAAACATCATATAGAATATTTACATTAGTATTTGCTAAAGCTTCTAATAAAGATGGATTCGTCCCGCCTGCCGAATGTCCATGAATATAGGCATAGGCATGAAGGCGAAAGTACAAAAGAGATTCTTGATCATATACTGAACCAATAAACTTAATTCTCTTATCTTTTGAAAAATTAGTACTTTCCTCTAGATTTTCATAAAACTTATTCTTTTCAATATTCGAAATAATTACTAAATCTTTTTTTGTCTTACTTTTTTTAAATTCTTTTATAATCGTTTCATAATTATTTTCTGGAATAAATCGTCCGACGATTAGATAATATTCTTTAGAATGAATTTGATATTTTTCCCATAATTCTTTTACTAAGCTTGTTTTCTTAGGAACAATTCCTTCATAAGCACCGTATGCGATAAAGGTCGTCGGAGTTTGATACTTTTGGTATTTATTTATGACGTATTCTTCAATTGCCTTAGAGTCGCATACACAATAATCACTATATTTTATACTATATCTTTCACTTATCTTAAAGCATTGTTTGATCCACCAAGACCATTTATCTCTTTTCCATTCTAAGCCATCGGGATTGATAATAACTTTTACACCCATTTTATGAAGTTTTGGAATCCAAAACGGAAATAGAGGTCCAACTTTGCATCCTAAAATCAGCATTATTGTATTTTGTAAATTTTCTTTTTTTATATATTTTATAAAATAATTTATCGATTTTATTGTAAAAGTGAACATAGTTGCAAAGCCTTGGTTTGGTGTATAGATATACGGACAAGTCACTCTTGGTTCTTCCTCTATTTTTTTATCTAATGATTTTTCATAAGTTAAGTTGGGAATATAATAATGAATGTTTTCATCTTCGGTGTTTGTAACTAGATTGGTAACAAAAGTCTCCCAGCCACCATAGTTAAATTTATATCCTCGCGAGCCAATAATGATAATATTTTTCTTCATGATTTTCACATCCTTATTTATATCCAAAATGTAAGATAGCAAATGCCCAGGCTAATATAGTAAAACACTCTAATTAAGGCATAGCCTAAAAAATTAAGTTTCATATATTTTTTTATATAATATTTTTGACTTGCTTTTAATATTTTATATTTTCTAACCTTTTTTAAACTCTTATCCACACTCTTTGATAAAGCATGAGTAACACTAACTGAAACGTCAACATAAATTCCCAAGTTTTTTTCTTTAGCTTTTTTAGCTAAAATATTTTCTTCATAATATAGAAATGTGTTTGAATCGAAATATTTTATTTTTTTAAAATCTTTCATTCTTGCTAGAAAGAAGCAACCATGAATAACATCTACTTTGTTAATTTTATCTTGATAATAATCTTCTTTGTATCTTAAAAATTTGGCATTATATTTTCCAATAAAATTCATATTAGAAAGAAGTTCAGTTGAAAATTTAGGAAATTTCCATCCTTTAGAAATATAGCCATTTTCTAATATTTTTGGTCCTAGAAAAGAAATGTTTTCATTTGTTTTTATATCATGAATTAATTCTTTTAAAACACTTTCTTCTACTAAAACATCTGGATTTGAAATAATAGCTATTTCACAAGATGTATTTTTCTCTAAATATTTTAATCCAAGATTGTTCCCAGCGGCGTAACCTAAATTCTTTTCTGCTTGCAGAAGAATCACTTTTTTATTTTCATATTCTTTTAGCTTTTCTACAGAATTATCAGTGCTACAATTGTCTACCACAATAATTTTTGATAGGCATGAAAAATCTTTAATTCGATTTAACATTTTTATTGTATTTTCATAATCATTATAATTTAAAATAATTATTCCTGTTTTCATAATTTCCTCTTTCTAATCAGAGTTAGTTTTAATAAAAATCTTTTTTAATTTCTCGTCCAATGTATTTATATCATATTTTTTAGCTGTCTCATAGGCATTTTTTATAATTTTATTTTTTTCTTCTTTTTTCATGTTCATGAATTCTTTTATTTTAGCGGCTAATTCTTTACCATTTGTACCATTTTGATAAGTTAAAGCATTTTCATGATTTCTTGCATATTCTTTTGGCCCATATAAATCACAAGCAATTAAAAATGTTTTACAAGCCATAGCTTCTAAGCCTACTAACCCTAAAGAATCACTTTTTCTTTTCGTTGGAAAAATAAGAACATCGAACGCATTATAATAATTTACTAAATCTTTTTGTAAAACAAATTCTTTCTGAATGATTTTTTCTTCTAAATGAAATTCTTTGATTTTTTGTTCCATTTCAGGTTGTTCTTGTCCAGTTCCAACTATAATTACTTTTATGTTTTTCATGAAAGATTCTTTTTTTAATTCATTTAAAGCTTCTAAAAGAGTATCCCATCCTTTATTTTTTTCTATTCTGCTAACCATTCCAATATATGTATATTTTGGATCTAGCCCTAACTCTTTTTGACAAGTCTTCTGATCTTTTTCTTGAAAAACAGCAAAATTAATTCCGCCAGAAGGATAAATTTTTATTTTTTCTTTAGAAATATGATATGTATTTGTAAGTACTTCTGCAAAGTATTTTGAAGGTGCAACAACAGTGTCTGCTAGTGGTAATACTCTCTTACTTCGATTCACATTTTTTATTTCAAAATCATAATCTGGAACAATGTCATTTCCATGGACATTACACACTAATTTTGTTTTGCCAGTTTTTTTAGCGAATATAACTGGATATGTTGAATGAGATACAAAATGAACATAATAAAAATCATAAGAAACAAAAAGAGATTTTATAAATGCTTTACTGTAAAAACATAAATAACTTATTATTTTTATTAAGATATTGCGATGTTTTTTTAACACGACTTTATCAACTTGAAATCCAATTATTTCTAATTCTTCTTTCGTGTTTTTTACAAATGAACCATAATGTTTATATTTTCTTGATGGATACATATTTGAAACCAAAAGAATTTTAGATGTTTTTTTATCGTTGGAAACTTTAGCAAGAATTGATAAGAACAAACTTACACTAGCGCCTGTTAAAACATTACCGTTAAAGATAGAAAGAGCAAAGGCTAAGAAAAGGGCAAATTTATATTCTTTCAATGTTTTAATTTTGCCTAAAGCACTTGCAAGTATAAGAATATATAAGAAAATTCCTATATAACCGAAATCGTAAAAAATATCTAATAAATCAACACTCGTGCGACTATCTTCTATTTGTTCAATGCCAAAAATTTGTTCATCAATATTGCCATTCATAAAGAAATCTGTTCTTTTGGTAATTTGATGAATTTTATCTTCCCATTTCGTTTCAAAAGTTCTTTTGCTATAAGCGCTTAAATTAAAGATCGTGACTACAAGAAGAATTCCTAAAAGACACCATATTTTTTCTTTTTTTATTTCTTTTCGATTTTGCCATATTAAATAAAGAATTGTAAGTAAAGCACTTATATTTAAGAAAAAAGAATGGTAAAAATAAACGAATATTCCAACAAATAAAAAGCCTAATATTTTTGTTAAATAATTATTATGTTGCCATAATACATTTAAGGTTATTGGTAAAAGAAAAATTAAGATAGCAAGTGTTTCTTTTTTGGCATAATAAAAGTCTGGAATAGATGTCGTAGGTACTACTGCATAAGCAATTAGAAACAAAAAACCATATAAATAAAATATTATAGCAAGAAATTTTTTATTGATTTTGGTATTTTTATTTTTAGTAAAAAAGATAAGAGCAATTGGTAATACGAGTATTTCTAATAAACTTTTAATCGTTATTAATACATCTTTTTCTTTGCAAAAGCTATATAAGGATATAATTACAAGAAAACTTAATGCCAAGATTAAAGTTGTTCTTGATTCCTTTTCTTTCCATAAATACAAAGCAAAGCCGAGAAGAATTCCACCTTTAATTATTGCTATTAGCCATGTGGTAATTTCTTTATATGGTAATATTAAATAAAGAAAGTCTAAAAAAGGTATAGATAATAAAATTATATAAAGCAAAGTACTTGAAATTTCTCTTTTTTCACGGTTTTCTTTTTTGTTATTATTAAAGACAAATATTTTACTAAATACATAATTAGAAACTGTTATTATTACTTGACTCATTAATTTTATGATTTTATCATTTTGTTTTAAAATTGTTACACCTAAAAACATGATTGCCATATCCATTAGTAAGGTAAGGAGCCGTGAGCCAAAAAAAGATGTAGCTTCCTTTAAACGATTTTGATTTTGGCTTTTAAAGACAAAAACGCGATTCGTTATATAAGCAAAAATTACCGCGCCTATCCAACTTATTATATTGGCAATTTGTAGTTCTATAACATTGTCCGGATTTAAAACAGTATATACTAAGCCATAATAAATGCCTAAACTGACAACTGTTGTTAAAACTCCTACAATTAAATAACGAATGATTTCTGTAATTCTTTCTTTATTTATTTTCATTTTTTCTTATCCTTCTTTCTTTTAGGAAATAAAATATCTGTTTTTAAAACGATGAATAAGAAAATTACCATTAAAGCAAAATATAGTGTTAATGCATAGTTAATATCTCCTAAAGCATACAAAATAGAAACCCCAGAGAAACACAAGTTAATTGTATAAATAATTAGCAAAGATGTTTTCGTAGAAAATTTCATTTTTAAAAGCTGATGATGTAAATGTTCTTTATCAGGATTTGTAAATGGATTTTGTTTTTTTAAACTTCGACGAATTATAGAAAAAATAACATCTATAATTGGGGTAGCTAATATAGCTAGAGGAATTAAAAGAGAGGTGAATGTCGTTAATTTAAAACCATATAATGCTGTCGTGGCAACCATTAATCCAACAAAGTTGCTTCCAGAATCTCCGATGTATATTTTCGCTGGCGGAAAATTGTATATCAAAAATCCTAGTAGAGATCCAATCATTAAAATTGCAATTGTAGTATCCATGTTTCCTAATTTTCCACCACCGATTAAAGTCGCGATTATAACAATAGTTAGAAAATAAATGATACTTATTCCGCTGCTTAAGCCATCCATTCCATCTGATAAATCAATAGCATTAATAATTCCTAACATAAAAATTAATGTAATTAGATAATTTAAAGGAGTTGGAAAAACTAGATGGGCACCTAAAATGGTTATATCATCAATGGTAATTTGGCCATATAAAATAATAATTAAAACGGCAAATATTTGTCCAAGTAATTGATACTTAGCACTGATGGGTTTTATATCATCAATCAAGCCGACTAGCAAAATAATAAAGCTTGCAATTAATATAGAAATCATCTCAGTTGTTCCACGGCCAAAAATCATGTAGCCAATTAAAAAGGAAATAAATACAGCTAAGCCACCAATTGTAGGCATCGGAACTTTATTTAATCTTCTTTTGTTTGGATAGTCGATCGCCCCAATATGAAACGCTAACTTTTTACAAATTGGCACTAATACAAGACTTAAAATAAATGTTGTTAAAATCATTAATAAAATATTGGGCAAATTTACTTCTAAACGCATAAAATCACTTCCTCATATAGTTTTATTATACCGTATTTTCTCAATAAAAAACAGAACAACCGTACTTTGTTCTATTTATTTTTTTTATTTGTAAAATTTCGCCATAATTCTTCTTCCGTTGTCAATGGTATTTTTTTTCTTCGTTTTTCTACATACTCATCAAAAGTAGAAATGACTCTAGCTGGATTTCCGGCCACAACAGTATTTGGCAACACATCTTTTGTTACAACACTACCGGCAGCAATTAGGGCATTTGGTCCGATTTTTACATTTCCTAAAATGGTTGAGTTACAGCCAATAAATACATTATCCATTATTTCAATACAATTTTGTTCATAAGCAAATGGTTCTTGATACATGTTGTTTAAACCTAAATGAAAAATATCATGTGTGACAAATGTAACATTACTTGTAACAATAATATTATTGTGAAATTTTATTAATTTTGGATCAGAAGGAATAATACGAGGTTGAAAAAACACATTGTTTCCCATCTCTTTAAATACTTGATGCTTTTTTAGATATTTATTTCTTTTATCGCTGTTAAGCATTAAGGCTATTCTTATTCTTTTTAGTTGATTTTTTGTCCAACTTTTCATTTGTTCTTCCTCCTTCATTTATACCGTATAGTAAAGCAATGTATGTTGAGACCATTGGGCTTATTAATACATGTCCACTGAAAAAAGATATAATAAACAATAATATAGCTAAAAATCTATATAACGAAGATAGTTTTTTCTGACGAATTGCATATAAGGAATATATTATATACACAATTAAGCCTGTAAATCCGATACTGTAAAATATATCAAATATATCAATTTCAATATCCTTGATCGCTAAAATTTTACTTCTTCCTATGCCAAACATTTTTTGGATGAATGGGCTTCTTTGAAATTCCTGATGAACGTTTGCTAAAAAATCCAAACGGTTACTATAAATAATATTATCAATATTTTCAATTGTTAAGAAATCTGTAACAGAATCAATCTCATAAAACTCTAAAGATGTTTTTATATTTTGATAAAAAGACGTTTTGGGTAATATATAAATACTTAATAGTCCAATAATAAAAACGATAGGAATTAAAAACTTCCATTGCTTTTTTAACCATGGTACTATTTTATCTTTATTACTATAAAGGAAAAATAACAAAATGAGTATTACACTTATATACATCGTTTTTGTTCCTAAAAGAACAAGCATACATAAAGTAAGGATACTAAAAATAATAATATATCTTTTCTTTTTTAAATTCATTAGATATTTAAAGGTGATAGGAAGTAATAATATAAAAACATTGGCTAGTTCATTTCCCACATAGAAAAAAGATAAATATAAATCTTTATTTGGATAAATTTCGCTAATATTATGACCAAGATGAAATGGATATGGTAGTAAATAAAGAAGTAAATATATTGTTGATAAAATCGTTACAGTTTTTGGAGTGATAGTAGAAATTTTACTATTTATAAAAAACAAAATTAATGTTGGTAAGTAAAAAATTTTGATAAGATTTGTTATTTCTCCAATTAGTGAATTACCAAAATATATATTTATTCCTAAAGACACCAATGAATATAACGAAACGATCAAGAAAAATTTCCAGTAATCTTTTTTATTTTTTAGCAAAAATAAACCTGCATAAACCAATAAAAATCCTTTAATTAATAATCCTATACTAAAGGTATTATTCCATGTTGCAATGGAAGACGCTATATCTATAAAAGGCATGAGTAAAATAAGATAATAAATCATCTTTTCTTCTTTTTTTCCCATCCTTTTCCCTCTTTCTATAATGTTTTACCGTTTTCTTTCTTTTTTTCTTCTAAGTATTCTTTATATTGAACCCAAAAAGCCATTGACATATATATTCCGGTTAATGAAGATACAGCTCCAAAATACATTGTATATCCTAAAATTATTTTTGTTAATAAATTGTTTGCTTCATGAAATCCCATATTTGAAGCTATTGCTAATCCTGCTCCTGCGATTGCTACAGTAATTCCTAAACCAATTTCTTTTTCATAAGTTTTTTTATCTTCCATTTTGCCACCTCTTATTTATTATCTTATCATTTTTTGAGCCGAAAAAAAAGAGAATCATTTCTTTTTCCCTTTTTCTTTCTTCTTTTTCTTTTTATTTTGTGATTCAGTTTCTTCTTTTTTTTCTACTTCTCTTTCTTGCTTATCTTCTTTAATAGCTTTTTGGATTTCATCTTTGTTTAAAGAAACTGTTTTTTCATATTCTTCAATCATTTTCGTTGCTTCATCCATTTTTTTCATAGCTTCTTCTTTTGTGAGTTTAGATGGAGAAGTTTTTTCTTCAATTGATTGAGTTTTTTGAGATGTTTCTTTTATCTTGGCATTCATTTCTCTTACGGCTTCTTTATAAGCATTTTTCTTCTTTTTATTTGGCTTTCTTACAGCTTGAATTGTGATAATAAGAATGCAAAGAATTAGCGCACCACCAAAACCTAAAATAACTAATTTATATTTATCTAGTTCTTCTATATAACTGCCAATCCAATTTTCATTATATAAAATATAAGAATTATTTGATGCATCATAAATATAATAATTTCTCTTTCCAGTAACGATATCCATGGCATAAAGAAGATAGCTATCAGCATTTTCAGCTTTTAAAGCATCATATGATACTTCACCAATTTGAATTTTTGTTTTAATAAAACCATTTTTTTCCTCTGTAATTGGTAAAATATAAAGCATTAATTGGTCTGATGTGTTTTCATTATACAATTCGTAGGTATTATCATTCTCATTATAAATTGCAAAAAAGATTTTTCCTTCATTATCTTTCACACAAACTAATGTAAATCCTGATGTTTCTGAGTAAAAAGCTGGAATGTCAAAATCATTAATTTTCACGGTAGTTTCTTCATAGGTAGATGGAGTCTCAATATTTTTAAGATTTTTCATTATTGTATATTCATCATTTCCAATATTTATATTTATTGGATTTTCATCTT
>CALVMI010000035.1 GCA_944345045.1 uncultured Bacilli bacterium
ACAAGTGCTACTACTTGTGGGTGCTATGGACTGGCAAGTGATGGCTATTGGTATTTACTAGATACTTATTACTATTCTCCAAACGAAAAACCTAAAAAGAAAGCACCTAGTGAGTTATCAAGAGACATCTTTAATTTTGAAATAGCCATGATCAAAAAATGGAAATGTGGAGAAGATAAAGAAACCATTGATAGTGCAGAAGGAGCATTAAGAAACCAGCTATATACTGACTACGGAAAAAGGTTTCATCCTGTTAATAAAGGTAAATCGAAGGAAGAACTCATCGATTATTCACAAGCTTTTCTAGCTAAAGGTAAATTTAGAGTGCTATTAAATAATAACAATAAAATATTTAAAAAAGAAAATGAAAACTATATGTGGAAAGAAGGCACAGTAGAAAAAGGAAAGCCCGAGCCTGATAAAACCGAAAAAGAATTTATTGGAGAAGAACCTTATTACAACAGTTGGTCTAATGATTACTCATATTACTATGCGGATCATACACAAGATGATTTTCAATATTGGGTAAAAGATAACTTAAGTAAATTAGGAATAAAGGAGTAAATTATGATTTTAAATAATGAAGAAATAATTGATAAAGCAATTGAATTCTTAAAACAAGTTAAAGATGTTAGATGTAATATTAACGTTAATGGACCAAATATAGAAGAAATATATGGAACACCTGACGAAGTGTATGGAATAGCTAAAATGAATATTGAAATACAATTTGACGATTTATACAAAAGAATGCAAGATTTATTTAGCGCATGGGAAAAAGTAAAAAAGTAGGTGATATAAAAGGAAACTATATCAAGATATACAAAATCAGTTGAGTAAAAAAGGCATTAATTTAGTCGTTGGTGATATTTACGATATGATGTCAGTTTGGAAAAGCTGGTATCGTGGTAATGTTAATGATTTCCACTATTATAATATGAAGATGGCTGATGGAAAAACAAAAAAATGTGAAAGATTAACATTAAACATGCCTAAAAAAGTTTGTGAGGACTATGCTAAATTATTATGGTCTGAAAAAGTTCAAATAAGTCTAGACAATAAGGCTAACACTGAACAACTATTGAATATTTTAAATTCAAAAGAAAATAATTTTAAAACAAATTTCCCTGATTTTTTAGAAAGAGTATATGCTTTAGGAACGGGTGTTACTGTTGAGTATAAAAAAGATGGCAAGACAATTATTGATTATATCGATGGTGATGTTGTTTTACCTTATATGTATACTAATTCGTATATAAATGGTATAGTAACAGTTAGTCGTTGGGAAAAAGGAACAGAATCTGATAAAAGATATTATACTCATCTTACTTATCATCAGTTTAAAGATAATCAGTATATAAAAATGAATGAAGTGTATATATCAAGTGTTGATACTTTACTAGGTAGAGAACTGGACTTCAAAGAGGAAATGCCAAATGTAGAAGAATATGAAGTGTTTGAAACTGATAATCCTCATTTTCAAGTATGGAAACCATTAATTGCTAATAACTTTGATACTGACAGCCCTATGGGACTATCAATATTAGCTAACCAAATAGATAAATTTAAAGCTATTGATATTAAGTATGATAGTTTTAATAGAGAATTTAGAACAGGGAAGAAACGTGTTTTAATTGATAGAACAGCAGTCAAGAAAAAAGCTGATGTAGATTCCGAAGGAAACGTAAATTATGTAAGCTATTTTGATAATGATGATGAGGTTTATGTAGCAATTGCCGGCATGGATAATCAGCCAGTTAAGGAAATTGATTTTAATTTACGTTATCAAGAACATATAAGCTCAATCAATGCTGAGCTTAATTATTTATCAGCTGGCGTAGGATTAGGGCAAAATTATTATAGTTTTGATGGCCAAGGCGTCAAAACCGCTACCGAAGTAGTATCAGAAAACAGTGATACTTATAGGACTAAAGTACATCATCAAATCATGGTTCAAGATGGTTTAGAGGGATTGGTTAAAGCAATATGTGAATTAGAAAACATTCCTTATACCTCAGTTAATATAGTGTTTGATGATTCAATCATTGAAGATGAGAACACACTTATTAATCGTGGTATCATGTTATATCAAAATAAAGTAATTTCTCTTGAAAAATTTATGAAAAAATATTTACATTATAGTGAAGCAGAAATTCAAGAAGAAACAGAAAAAATACAAGGAGAAAGTAAAATGGTTCAGCCCGAAGGTATGGACTTTTTTGGTATGAATACACAAGAAACTGGGTGATGTAAATGTCTTTAGATGAGTTAGAAGAACAAGTCGAAAGAATCTACGTCGATATGGAAAATGAACTGCTCTTAAATATTGCTAAAAAGTTATCCGCAGGAAAGCCTATGGAAATAGACAAATGGGACGAAACAACTGGACAGCCTATTTATGGCAGTGGTGGTGTTAATGAATGGCAATTAGAACGTTTAAAAGAATTAAACGGGCTTAATAGACAAAATACTAAAATCATTGCTAAATACAGTGGAAAAACTTTAAAAGAAGTAGAACAAGTATTTGCTAAAGCTCAAGAGATAGGCACAGAAGCTAATAAAAGCATTTTAGAGGCTGGTATCAAAGCCGGCATATTAAACGAAATAGACCCTAGAACCGAGGAAGAGCAAGTGTCAGGAATATTAAATTCTGCTATGCAAGAAGTTTTAACTACTTTTAATAAACAAAATAATAGTTTATTAGCTAATGCTGGTGATGAATATATGAATATCATTAATAAAGTATCTTCGCAAGTGTTAGCAGGCACCAAAACTGTGGAAAAAGCTATGCAAGAGGCAGTTAGCCAATTAGCACAAAAAGGATTAACTGGCTTTACTGCTAGAAATGGTGCTAGATGGTCTCCAGAAGCTTATACAAAAATGATTATTCGTTCTAATACACAAAATACTATTAATCATATACAAGATGAGCAAATGACTTTAGCTGGAAACGACTATATAGAAATAAGTAAGCATAGTGGTGCAAGACCAAAATGTGCTGATGATCAAGGTCAGATATATTCTTTAAGTGGGAATACCGAACCTATTGTAGATGGTAGAGGTAGAAAAATTAAAGTTCGTTCGTGGTCATCGTCTAGCTATGGCCAACCCGATGGTATATTAGGTATTAATTGTGGGCATTCTAGACGCTCGTTTGTTCCAGGTCTATCTATTCATAGAGATAATCCAATACCGAGAGATGAAAACGATAAAGATTATAAAGAAAAACAAAGACAAAGACAGTACGAAAGAACTATCAGAAATAAAAAAAGAGAAATAGCCATGCTTAAGCAAACTAAAGCAGAAGATAGTTATATCAAAATGAAGCAAAACAATTTAAGCGATACTAGAAAAGAGTATTTAGACTTTTTAGATACGACTGGAAGAACTAGAATAACAGCTAATGAATGGATTGGAAGCACTTCGTTAAAATAAAGTGCTTTTTATATGCCTTAATAGTTTTAAGTAGGTGCAAATCCTATGGAGGCACTTGTCTTTTACTTAATTAGACAATAAAGAGATTAAGGTGTGGGACTTACTTTGTTACCCAAATAAAAACTTAGGAGGAAATTATGGAAGAAAATCAAAATGCAGTTACTCAGACTGAAACAGTAGAAACTGAAAACAAAACTGAGGCGACAGTTGCAGAATCTGTTAAAAAATCTGAAGATGTAAAGACTTTTACTCAAGACGAGGTAAATGCAATGATGGCAAAAGAAAGAAGTAAAATGCCATCAAAAGAAGATTTAAAGGCATTTAATGAGTGGAAAGAAAGTCAAAAAACAGAAGCAGAAAAGCAAACTGAAAGGGCCCAAGAGTTTGCTAAATTACAAGCTGAAAAAGACTCATTAGAACAGTTAACAAAAATTTATGATGCCGGTGTCACCGGAAAAGATAATGTTGAGTTTATTCAGTTTAAGGTTTCAAAAATGGAAGGTGATTTTGATGAAAATCTAAAAACTTATTTAGATGAGCATCCAAAATACTTGCAAAAAGAAACCGATGAGGAAGCACCACAAACTACAGGTGCATCTGTAAAAAAAATTAGCAATAATGCCGATGACGGGGTTACGGCTATTTTAAAAGCAAAATACCCTGATATTAAATTTTAGAAGGAGAGTGATTATTAAGGGCAAATGCTATTGGAACAAATGGTACTCATAAAAGACAAGAGAGATATGCAAATACTATCGTTAAATTAATGAGACCATCTTTAAAAATTAGAAATACTTTTTCAAGGGATTATATTGGTAACCCAACTGCAGGAGCAGTAAATGTACCAGTTCGTAATACTGATGTTACTATGCGTGATTATG
>CALVMI010000036.1 GCA_944345045.1 uncultured Bacilli bacterium
GAGAAAATGTATGAATAATCAAAATAAACTTTTGTATGATGCTGTCATTAAAAAACTATTATCTAGTAATACAGAAACTCTAACAAGATATGTAAAGAAAATATTAGAAGAAATAACTCAAAAAGAAATTGAAAATCTCAAACTTATTCATCCCAATATCGGCATAAATAAGAATGTTGTAAATAGTGAAGTAGATCTAATCTATGAAACAGAAGATACCTACTACAATATTGAAGTAAATAGAAGGTATACGAAAGAAATTGAAAAAAAGAATTTAGCCTATTTACATCAGTTAAGCTTAAGAAGTATAAAGAAATCTAAAGATTATGTAAAAAGCAAAAAAGTCGTACAAATAAATCTAAATAACTATGATCGATTTCAAAAACAGGAATTCGTTTATAAAACCAAACTAATAGAAGAAAATAAATATATTCAACGAAATGAAGAAATAGAGATTTATGATGTGAACCTTGACTATCTAAGAAGAGTCGGCTATAATTATATCACGAAAAACAAATTAGCCAAATATCTGTATTTGTTAGTTGAAGAAGATGAAGAAAAAATAAAGAAAATATATGAGGGAGATGAATTACTAATGGACGTGAAAAAAGAAGCAGAAAGAATCATGGAGAACTTTGATGCATTACTATATTATGATCCTTATGAGTTAGGCATGAAAGATGGAAGAGATGAAGGAAGAGATATGGAGAAAAAAGAGACGGCTATGAATTTTATAAAAGAGGGAGTAGATTTAGGTATCATATCTAAAGCAACAAATTTAGACATGCAAGAGTTAGAGAAGATGGCTATGACAATGAAAGCATAAGTAAAAAAGATAAATTGAAGCTTTAAAAGAGCTTCTTTTTTGTTATAATTTAGATAATAGAAAGAAAGAATTCGAGGCATGAAGAAAATTATAAACTTCCGCCAGTCTTGTTGAAATTTCTTAAAATAGTAGCGTCTTTTTTCAACTTATGATATAATGCTTTTTGTAAAACGAAGGAGGAAGAAAATTGACAGGTACGTTTTTTAAAAGAGCTGGAGCTTATATTTTGGATTTATTAATTGTGTCTTTACTTTTAATGCTTCTTTCTTATATTCCGTTTTTAAATCCAAATCGTGATGCTTACAGTGAAAAATATAATGAGTTAGTTAATGTGTATGAACAATTTCAAAACAGCGAAATTTCAGAGGAAGAATATAACGAAGCAGCAATTCCTATTTCTTATGAATTGTATCGTTTAAATATCCCTACTTCTATTTTGGATATTGTGGTAGTTTTACTTTATTTTGGTGTTTTTCAGTTTTTTTGCAAAGGACAAACCATTGGAAAAAAATTATTTCAGATTCGGGTAGTAAGTAATAATGAGAAACCACTTACCATTATAAATTATTTACTTCGGGCAATTGTTTTAAGTAATGTACTTATTTCTGTAGGTTCTATTTTAGTTATTACATTTATGGGAGCGGATAATTTTTATCCTGTATATCAAAATCTAAACTTAGTAGGTTATATTATTATGTATATTACTTTGTTTATGGTTATTGTAAGACAAGATAATCGTGGTCTTCATGATTTTGTGGCAAATACAAAAGTTGTATTTACAGATGAGGAGATAGCTAATCGTTTAGAAAAAATTGAAGAAGAACAAAAAGTATTAGAAAGTGAATTAGAAAAAACAGCTAAGAAAAAAGAAAAAGTTGTTGAAGCAAAAACTAGTGCGCCAAAAAAGAAGACAACCACAAAGAAAAAAGCTAGTGAAAAAAAAGCAAAAGAGAAATAATTTCTTTTGTTTTTTATTTGGAATTTTTTTTCTTTTTAAACCAATAACTTTTTTCTTTTTGATAAATATTTGTTTGATAAAAAATTTTCATAGCTAAATAAAGATTATAAACATCATCTATGGAACATAGCTCTTTAGAAGAGTGCATGGCTAATTCGGCAATGCCGACATCGATAGAAGAAACGCTTACGTGTCTTAAACTTAAGCCACTTAAGGTTGAACCGCCGGCTAAATCATTTTTAACGGTGACATCTTGATAAAGAATTTTCTTTTCTTTACATAAATCTTTTAATAATGTTGAAAAAATAGCGTCGGTTGTAGAATTGATTTCTTTGACGATTGCGAAACCTTCTCCCATAATTCCATTACTTGTTTTGTCGGCATATTCAGGATGATTGGGGTGAATGGCATGGGTATTATCGGCACTGATGATCCAAGAACTGGCTAAGGTTTTAGTAATGCCTAAATTTAGTGCTGCCGCTACTTTTTTTAAAATATCTAATAAGAAGTTACTTTCGGCACCTTCTTTTGTTAAACTGCCAATTTCTTCACTGTTAAAGGAACAAAAAACCAAGATATTATCTGACTCACTTTCTAAAAAACTTTCTAAAGAAGCATATACGCTAGTTAAATTATCAATTCTAGGGGAGAGAAGAAATTCTTTTTTGGGACCAAATAAAACGGGATCAGAATTATCATATAAAAAAAGTTCGTAATCGCCAATTTTAGTATTTTTTTTAACAAGAGATTGTAGGATACTTTCCCATGTTTTTGTTTCTTTACTTAAAGCAAAAACGGGTTGTAAATCTGTTTGCATGTTTAAATCTAGGTTGGAATTCGCAGCATCATTTTGGTGA
Source organism: uncultured Bacilli bacterium (assembly GCA_944345045.1). Lineage (GTDB taxonomy): Bacteria > Bacillota_I > Bacilli_A > RF39 > UBA660 > Ventrenecus. Next base: position 2,642 of record CALVMI010000036.1, read on the forward strand.
ATGGCAACACTTGGTATCACAGCGATTGTATCTTTATAATCGATAATTTCTGAATGCCATTTTTCCCCTTTTTTGATAAGAATACGACCAGCGATCGATAAATTTTTATCTAGCCAGCCATAGTTTAAGAGACCTCCATAAGGCATGATATTGTATTGTAAGTAATTTTCGCTTGTATAACTGCCATTTGGTTTTAGTAATAGCGAAGGCGTATCAATGTGTGTTGTTATAATATGGAAACTGTTTTCTTTTGTTTCTTTTATTTTAATGGCAATTATACTACTATCATTTCTTTTAACATAAAAAGTGTTTGGAAGTGTATCCCAATTTTCTTGTTCTTCTAATAAAGTGAATTTTTGTTTTTGAAGTTCTTTTTCAATTTCTTCTACACCAGTAAAAGCACAAGTTGCTTTTTTTATAAAAGCAAGAAGATTGTTTGTAAAAATTTCTTTTTTCATTTTTAACACCCTTTTTAGTTTGGTTTTAAATAAAATACTTATACTTGATTTTTAAAAGAATATAGTGTAAAATCGTTCATGTTTGAAAAAAGAGGTGTGATGATGAAAAAAACCAAAATTATATGTAGTATAGGTCCTTCAAGTAATGAACCAGATGTTATGGAACAAATGGTTTTGAAAGGAATGAATGTTGCGAGAATCAACTTTTCCCATGCGACTATCGAAGAAAGACAAAAAGCTTGTGATTCTGTAAGAGAAGTACGTCAAAGAACTGGCATGAGCATTGGTATTTTATGGGATACAAAAGGTCCAGAATTTCGCTGTGGGGTGATGCAAGAAGGTGGCACTGATCTTTTAGAGGGAAATATAGTTCGTTTAGTTAAAGAAAATATTGTCGGAGATGCTAATCGTTTTAGTGTTAATCATCCTGAAGCTTTAGATTCTTTGAAAGTCGGTGATGCTATATTACTTGAAAATGCTAAAATGCGTTTAGAAGTTATTAGTGTCGAAAGCGATGGTGTGACTTGTAAGATTTTAGCTGGTGGTCATTTAGGAAATCGTAAAAGTATGAGTGTTCCTGGTGTTTCTTTAGATATTCCTTTTATTAGTGAAGAAGATAGAAGTGATTTGATTTATGCTTGTGAACATGGTGGGGAATTTATTGCTTTATCTTTTGTGAATAAAAAAGAAGATGTTTTAGAAGTTAAAGAATTACTAAAAGAATATCATCGAGAAGATTTTCAAATTATTTGTAAAATTGAAAGTGCTTTAGGTATTGATAATTTAGAAGATATTTTAAGCGTTTGTGATGGTATTATGGTTGCCCGAGGTGATTTAGGAACAGAAATTCCTAGCGAAATGGTTCCAATTGTTCAAAAGCAGATGATTAAAACATGTCGTAAGTGTAATAAAATTTGCATTGTTGCAACGGAAATGCTTGAATCGATGATGGAAAATAATCGCCCAAAAAGAGCTGAAACAAGTGATATTGCCAATGCCGTGTTAGATGGTACAGATGCAGTAATGCTTTCTGGTGAAACTACTATGGGAAAACATCCGATTGAAACGGTGGAAGCTATGGCTAGAATTTGTGAAGTAACGGAAAAGTATGCTGAATATAACTATGTTGAAGAAGCTCGTCATGTAAATAGCGCTAGAGATGCTATTGCCGTAGCAGTTGTTGATACCGCAAATCGTTTAAATGCTAAGTTAATTACGACTGCAACGATTCATGGAAGAACAGCTAAGGTTATTAGTAACTATCGTCCTGTATCGCCAATACTTGCTTTAACTCCTAATGAAAAAGATGGAAGAAAACTTATTTTAAATTATGGAATTTATCCAGTTGTAATGCCTTTAATGAATTCAACCGATGAAGTATTAAGTGAAAGTATTAAAAAAGCAAAAGAATTTATGAATTTAGAATCTAAAGATATTTTAGTTATTACTGGAGGATTTCCAAATACGGATGAAAATAGAACAACTAATTTAATGAAAATTGAAGAAGTAGAGTAATACTTGACAAAAATAGGACTTTTTTCTTGACTTGCAAGAAAATAATAGTTAAAATGTTTATAGAAATGAGGTTTTGATTATGGGTTCTGAGATTGGAACAGAATATGGTTTTTGTTATAATTCTGCTAATATTTGGCAAATCATTGGTTATGTTTTATTAGTATTTAAAATTGTTATTCCAATTTTATTAATTGTTTGGGGAATGTTAGATTTAGGAAAAGCGGTTATTGCTTCTAAAGATGATGAAATTAAAAAAGCTACAAAGTCTTTAGCGTTTAGAGCTGTAGCTGGTATCATTATTTTCTTCATTCCAACCCTTGTAAGTATGATTATGGGATTGGTATCTAACTTCTCAAGTTCCGTTGGTGATGATTGGGATGTTTGTAGATCATGTATTACTAATCCGAATGGAACTACTTGTGGTAGTGCTGCTGAAGATGTTTGGAATGGCGAGATAGATAATTAATTGTAAAGAACTAGTAAATTGCTAGTTTTTTTTTTGGTTTCTTGTTATAATG
>CALVMI010000037.1 GCA_944345045.1 uncultured Bacilli bacterium
TCCAATGATGGGATTAGTTGAAAGTTGTTTTAATAATATTAATTATTTTGAATTAAAGAAAAATATTAAAGAAGAGTTAGAAAATATATCACAGGTAATAGATAATATTTTAAATATAAATAAATCCAATTTAAAAAAATTCTAATGAAAAAATTATTATATATGGTTAGGTAATTACAATAGGCTTTAAGAGTAAAATCTTAAGGCTTATTTTTTATACTTAATCAAAATTAATGTTAATTAAACTATGCGAAAGGAGGATATGAAAATGCAAAAATTAAAAGGTCTATGGATACCAGTAGAAGTTTTATTAAATAAAGATTTATCAGATAAAGAGAAAATAATACTATCTATGATTTTGTATTTAAGTGAAGAAACTAAAAGTTGTTTTGCAAGTAATAAATATATAGCAAGTATTGTAAATGTGACAGCCAATAGAGTATCTAAAATTATAAGTTCTCTGAAAGATAAAGAGTATATAAAAGTAAAATTAAAATATAAAACAGACAGTAAAGAAATAGAACAAAGAAAAATTACAACTATTGTTGAAAATATTAATAGGTATAATTCAAAAAGCCAAGAGAGTATTGAAACAAATAACTATTTAGATAGTCAAAAACAACAATAATAAAAGCAAAATTAAAAGTTTAGAAAAAGAGAATAGTCATTTGAATAAGATAATAGATAAATTTTATGAAGTGATAGAAAAAATTATAAAATGGATTTGTAAAAAATTTGATATTGCTGAAGAAGGTAATTTAGTTAGAGATTTTCAAAAGGAAACAAATACTTTTATAGATCCAGAAAAACAAATTAAACACGAAGATAGAGAAAAAGATTGGAATTTAGAAAGGTGAATTTTAAAAATTGAATATTTTGTGATTTTATGATATAAATAAATTGAAATATTGTATCACAAAAAAGTGGAGGAACTAAAGATGGAAGATAACTATCCAAAAGCATACAAAGAAGTAGTTGAAATATTAAAATATGTACCTCAAGAAAGTGTTAATAAAATACCAAAGACAATGATAGAAACTTTTAAAACAAAAATGGATAATAATTATGATTTTACAATTGATATAAATAAAAAAGTTGAAGAACTAAACTTATTAGACGAAACAAGAGCAATTTTAGCAAATATATTTAGAGATTATTGGGCTACACCTCATCAGAAAGAGAGAATTGAAGCAAAAGAAAATTATGACAGACAAAAAAATGAAGAAGAAAAGAAAGCAAAATATAATTCTGATATTTTTAACAAAAGAAATGTTGAGAATGCTTATAGTAAAGAACAGCAGGAACAAGAAACCAATAATTTGCCTATTGAAGTAAAAAAAGAGAGATTTTACCAGAAAATAATAAAATTTCTTCAAAAAATATTTCATGTGGGAGGAGAATAATAATATGGAAGAAAATAAAGATAAAAAAGAATATAAAATACTTAAAGAACTTAATGAAAGGCTTACAAATTTTAATGCTGATGACAAAAAGAATATAAAAGAAAAAGATGATGAAGAAGAAAGATAAATAATATAATAGGAGTAAAAAATGACAAAAGAGCAAATTAAGTTTTTTATTGATAATGAAGAAACAATATTTGATGAAATAGACCAAAGATTGGAAAGCTTAGGACGAGAAATCGAGTTACCAGATGATATTTCTGCAGAAAATATTAGAGATGTTTATGATGAATATTATAAACATTGTTCTGATATTTTTAATAAATATAACTTAAATTATGATGCTTTTAAAACAATACTTTCAATTTCTGAAGAAGATAAATCATTTAGAGAACAAATTTTAGGTAAAGATGAAGCTAATCAATTAATAAAAGATGTTGTTGATATATATGGTGACGAAGCCTATGATATATTGGGGTGTAATTCTTATAGATTTGAGATGTCCAACATAGATGGAATACTATCAGGAGAAAACAATCAAAAGTATAAAGAATTTTATATAAAAGTACTAGATAAAAAATGTGAACAAGCATTTAATCTTGAGGAACTTTCTGATATTCTTTTAAGCACAAAACCAGAGTATATTAATCAAGATTTAATTGAAGCCTTTTTAAAAAATCCTAAAAAAGTAATTTCTGATTCAGCTATAAGAGATTTTATTGATACTGCTCCAGCTAAAATTATAAATGGAAATACAATAAAAGCATTAGTAAATAGAATAGATCATATTATGGATATATCAATATTAAGACGAATTTCACCTGAGCTATATGATGAAAAATTTTCAAGAAGTCTATTAGAAAAAGTGGATTATTCTTTTTCTGAAGTATTCAGTTTAATTCCTGAACAAGTCAAAAATAAAGATATGTGGGAATTTGCTATATCTAAGTATAATGGGATTGTGTTTTCTTTACCTGAACAAAAAATAGATAAAGATATGACGGATGAGGAATATAGTAAGTGGTGTGATAAATTAGTCATAGGTGTAATAAAAAATCATCCTGATGCTATTCAAAGCATTTTTAACGATTTAAAAGATTATCAAAAAACAACCGATGTTTGTATTGAAGGTGCAAGATTATTACAAGCAGAAGGGTATGATGTTGAAAACTTTTTAAAGGAGATTCCTGAAACAAGTCGTAATAGACAAATTTATGAAATATTATTGCAAAAATCGGAAAGTATCATAAGAGAAATTCCAAATGAAAATTTTGAAAAAGGATTATCACAAGAAGAATATGCAACTTGGGTTGATAATATAATAACTCTGAAAATATCTCAAATGAAAAATATAGACAGATTGGCTTATAATATACCTAGAGAGAAAATGACAGAAAAAGTTTGGAACGCATTAATTGATAGATGTAATGAAATAAACGGAGATAAAAGTATGTTTGGATTATCATCAGTTCCAATCCAAAACATAACTATCGAGATGTGCAAAAGAGCATTAGAAGATATAAGTCATTTTCAACTTTCATATGTTCCATCAATAGACAGAAAAATTGATAAAATATCTAATGATGTAGAAAGAGAAGAATACAAAAAATGGATTACACGTTTTTCTGAAAAAGAAAAGCAATCATATAGAAAATGGTATGAGGGAAAAGTAATAAAACTGATAGAAACAGTTGACGGTGGGAATATATTTACAGAAAGATTTGAATTTGATAGAGATTGGAAAATGTGTATCCCAACTGAAGCTATAACTGTAAATATGATAAATACATATTTACAAAAAGTAGGTCCTAATGGAATAGAAAATATTCCAATTCCAAGTGAGCTTACGAGTTATAATAAGCAATATGAAGAGATTGTTTTATCTGCAATTGATATGCTAGGAGAAGAAAGATACCGATTTATAATTGGAGATAGTGATATTTTAAGTAAAATTCCTGAAGAATATAGAACAGATAAAGTTATTTTGGAAGCAATAAAAAAACATCCTAAATATTTAGATTATGCAGATATAGATAAAGAAAACTTTGAAGAACTTTTGCAGATTGGTTATAAAAATAAATTAGAGAGCATTGGAAGAACAACATTATCCAAAAAAGAAATTGAATTGATGAAAAAATTTGCTAGAAACAACTCAAGTTTATTTTCGACTCTTAATTTAGACATTTTAACCCCTGAAATAATCAGTAGCATTGGTGAAAATAATTTAGAAAGAATAGTAAGGTACGAAAATGTTCAAGGTTCAATAATTGAACTAGCAAAAGATAAGGATGCATTAATTTCATTTGGATTTGTATTAGAAAATATAAAACAAAATAATTTATTTATAGCACCTTTAATAGAACAACTAAGTGCAACTATTAGAAGAGACGAAAACCATATATATAATCCAGAAACAAAAAGATATGAAGTGAAACCTAATGATTTTCTTAAATTAGCATCTAGCAGAATACAAGATGCTTCAAATCCTTTATCAGAAGAAGAAAAAACGATCATTTCTTACTTAGTATTAAATCCACAAGAAGCAAATACAATAAAAAACTATGATGAAATATTAAATTTTGTATCAAATAAAAATGCTGAATTGGACGAAAATATAAATTCCCAGAATGTTACCTTGATAGATGCTAAAAATACTTACCTTGAAAGAATTGTTGGAATAGATTATGAAAGTGCAATAGATTTAATAAAAAAATATGGTAATGATCCAGAACAATTATTATCAAAATATGAAGGAAAAGAACTAGAAACTTATAAAGAAAAATCAGAAAAAGAGTCTTTAGAAATTATTATAAAATTAAAATCTTTAGTTGAAGAAAATGATTTAGGCAAAATTAGACAAGCATACCAAGAAGGCATTGAAAAGGAAGATAAAACAAAATCATTTGAAAGGTATAAACAATCTATAATTCTAGAGGGCTCTTTAAGAAGAGCTTACGGTAGAGATATGACGCAAACTTTAAGTGAGAATAATAAAGAAAATAATACAGAATCTATTGAACACACAGAAGATGGACAAGAATATGTAGTAAGAAAATTGAATGGACCGTTTAATCGAATGATTAGTGTTATGAATGCTTATAGAAAAAGTGAAGCTGAAGGTGATATGTATGATAGATGGAACACATCTACAATGGCAAATAATCATGCTTTATGCTATAGTTTAATTGATGCAAGTAATCCGGGAACAGCACTGTTTAAAAATGCAAAAGGAGTTATTATATCTATAAGTGGTTTTGATGCAGAAGCAGTAACTGCTACTGCTCCATATGATTTATGCTCTGATTCAAGAACAAATACTACAGTAACATATAGACAGCAAAGATTTTATACTGCCAAAAATTTACCTGACCAAACTAGAGGTATGTATTCAGAGGTTGATATAGAAATACAAGATGTTTCAAATGGTACAACGGAATACAAAAAAATGCAACCAACAAGTATAATTTGTTTTGAAAAAATTGATGAAGATAGCATAAAAGCAAGTATTGAGCTAAGTAAAAAACTTGGAAGGACTATCCCTATTGAGTTAATAGATAGGAGAGAACTGGCAAGTCAAGTAAGAACTGAAATAAATAGTTTATTTGAACAATTTAAAAGTGGAGAAAAGTTGCAACCAGAATTAGTACAACAGATAATAACAAAATTTAATAATGTGAGAAATGCTCACATGAATTCTAGTTTAACAGATGAACTATTGGGAGAAAAAAATGAGAATTCAGAAGCTATGTTTAATAAATCACACTTAAATGAAATACTTTCAGAATGTATAGAAGTTACTAAACAAAGAATAGAAAAAGGTCAAGTTACAGAAGGACTAGAAACAGTAGAACAAATCAAACAATTCATAAAAGATGAACGAGAAAAGAATGTGTTAATGCCAACAATGTATGAAAGACAAATTATGGCTGGAATTGATGTAGATATAGACTATCGTTTAGATGAAATTCAAAGAACATATGGTAAGCAAGAAATAACATCAGACGCAAGAAATGAAAGTCTTGAAATATTACAGAATAATCAAGAATTAAGTTCACCAACTTTTGAAATAATGTATGAAAAAGTTACAAGCTGGCCTGAACAATTATCATTTTCTGAATTTCGTGATAACATAGATATTTCAGAAATAAGAAGTACTGTTGAAGAAATACATAAGAAAGGTTATTATAGTGAAAATAAATCATATTCAGAAGAACATATAGCAAGAGTTGCAATGTTTGCTAATGCTATTGCTAATATAGAAGGAATAGATGGTAAGACAAAGAAATTATTAGGAGAAACTGCAAAATATTATTCTGCTGGAAGAGTACTTGATATTGCAGAAGAACACTATCAAGAGTATAGTGCTAAAATTGCAGGAGAAGAATTAGCTGGAAAATATTCGCAAACAGATATAGGAATAGTTCAAGCAGCAATCGAGTTACAAAAATTAAAATATTCTTCTTCGAAAGTAAATGAACAGGAAACAGAAAGAAAGAATAAAATTGATGAATTATGTAACAAATATAATTTGAGTTTAAGTGAAGGAAAAAGAATTGATGCTATAGAGACATATATTTCGGATGCTGTTAATTTAGATAAAGCTAGGTTTGTAAATAAGGCAAAAAATCCAATAGGAGAACAATTTGATTTTTATCAGTTAAAAACAAATACAGCAAAAAAACTTATAGAATCTAGTTATTGTATGCAAGATGAATTATCAGTAGAACATTTAAAAGACTTGGGAAAAGTAGCTCATATAGATTTTAAAAAAGAAAAAGATACAATTATGAAAGAATTTTTTACCCGAGTTATAGCAATGAATGAATCTAGGATGTATGATGAAAGTATTATAGACTCTCCAATAGTACAAGAAGAGTATTTTAGGCATAAGTATAGAGAAATTGAAGATCCTGTTAAATTAGGAAGACAGCTAGAAGAAACACAAACTGAAGCAATTTTTGAAACACCGATATATACAGAACAACAAATAGGTAAAGCAACAATAAATGTTCCGACAGTTAGCAAAGATAATGCAAGAAATAGGGAGATTCAAGATGAGAAAGAAATGAGACAAACTGAAAATATTCAGAGTCAACTTGAATAGTAATCAAAGAATAGATAATTATAAAAAATACACAGTTTATTAAAAGCAAAATACCATATGCTATAATATACATAACATATGGTATTTTGTTTTTGATTAATTTCAAAGTTTATATTTTTAGTTCCAATATTTGTTGCTTAATTCATTTAATTTTGTTTTAAATTCTTGAACTTGTTCATTTGTATAAGTATCCTTTAATTTATGTGCTTTTTTAGACCATTCTTTGAATTTCTTTTCAGAAAATTCTTTGATATGATTATAATGCAAACTATACATTCTTTTATATTCTCTTTGAAATTCTTTTAGAATTGGACTTTTTTGAACTTTCTCTTTTCGCTTATTTAAAGCACCAATTTCTCTGCAAGTTTTTCCTGTATCTAAATATAGATTATTACAATACTTTTGGTCATTTCTGCCTTTTTGATTCTTATTTTTACTAGTAGTTACAGGTATAAATAATTTGCCACAATTTTCACATTTATTAATTGTAAAATTATT
>CALVMI010000038.1 GCA_944345045.1 uncultured Bacilli bacterium
GGTATAATGGAAACAGATATTTTATATATCAAGCAGAGCCATGGTTTGTACGTAGTACGCTTTTTATGTATGGCAATATAAACGGTATTACGGGATCAGAAAATCATACTGGTGCTGAAAATGACACCATGTCATTTCGCCTCATCTTGACCCCAATATAATCATTCTTTTTTCTTATTAATTCCAACCATACTACCAAGAGTACTAGATAAAATCAAGACAACATAATAAATAAATCTAGATAAAGAAAAACCGGTTTGATAAAAAAGTAAATTGATAATAATAAGCAGTAATATTAAAGAGGCACCAATCTTTAAACCTTCCAAATATCCTTTTGCTTGAGCTTTTTTACCGTATTCAAAACCAATAATAATAAAAAATAAAATCATGCCAATCATAATAATAGTATCCGTTGTTTTCGTGTGCATAATATTTCCGACATTAAAACAAGTCAAAATTGCTATAAAAAGAATCATACAAAGAAGAAATATTCCAAAAGTTTTCCCATATTTTTTTAAAGTTTTCATATAAATCACCTAATAAAGTATATGTAGTGATTAAAAAAATAGAATTGTGACCATAATAAAAATAGGTGAAGGATATGGGAGAAATTTTAGCTGTCGTTTTTCGAACAATATTTTTTTATTTCTTTATTATTTTGTTATACCGAATTATGGGAAAAAGAGAAATAGGCCAATTAGGTATTATTGATTTAATTGTCTCCATTTTGATGGCCGAATTAGTCGCGATTTCAATCGAAAATATTGACAAAAGTTTATGGCAAACGATTATTCCGTTAACGTTATTAGGAATACTTGAAATCGTTTTAGCTTTTATTAGTATAAAATCCCGAACATTTCGAACTTTTTTTGGCGGTAAGCCTTCACTTATCATTTGTAATGGCAAAGTGAATTATAAAGAAATGGTTCGTCAAAGATACAGTATGGATGATCTACTTCTTAGCATGCGTCAAAAAAGCATTCATGACATTGGCCAAATCGAATACGCTTTTCTGGAACCTAATGGTAAATTATCTATTTTTGAATACAAACCATTTCGCCTTCATTCTAGTTATCCAATGCCTTTGATTTTAGATGGCGAGATTAACAAAAAGACTCTAAATTTCATCAAAAAAGATCATCTTTGGTTAGAAGAAGAACTTGCTAAGAAAAATTTAGGAGTAAAAGATGTTTTCTATGCTTTTTATAAGAAGAAAAAAATTTATATTATTAAAAAGAGTGAAGTATAAAAATCGACAAGTTTTGCTTGTCTTTTTTGTTATGATGATGTTGGTGATATCGATGAAAAAGAAACTTTTGATAATTTTTCTAGCTCTAGTAACGGGTACGATTTTAGCTTTTGTAACCTTAGTGTATTTTGAAAAGCCATTTAAAGAAGAATACCTTAACATTTATGCTTTGCAAACTGGAGCCTATCGTTCTTATGAAAATGCCTTAAAGGAAAGAGAAAAGTTTGAAAGTGCGGTCATTTTAGAAAATGGAGGTCTTTATCTAGTGTTAGTAGGAGCATCAACTAGTGAAACGGGTCTTTTAAAAATTTCTGGAGTTCTAAATAAAAAGGGGATCAATTATTACCAAAAAGAACTACAAATTAAGGAAAGCGATCAAGAAAAATTTTGGGAATACAATATGCTTTTAGAACGAGCGACTAAAGAAGAAACGATTTTGCTATTAAATACTAAAATATTAGAAACGATGGTGCAAGTATGAGTTATCTAATCAAAGATTTACCAGAAGAAGAAAAACCAAGAGAAAAAGCCAAAAAATATGGTTTCTCATCTTTAAGTGATTCGGAGCTTTTAGCAATACTTCTTCGAACTGGAACAAAAGAGTGTTCAGTTATTGATTTATCAAGAAATATATTAAAAGAGTTTGGAACAATAGAAGGCCTTTTGGATGCCCGAATTACAAGTTTACAAAATATTTTGGGAATGGGCGAAGTAAAAGCCATAACCCTTTTAGCTAGCTTAGAACTTGCTAGAAGAATAAAAGCTTCAGATCAAAAAGCCAAAAGACAAATTAAAGAAAGTAAAGATGTGTATGAATATTTTGTAGGGGACTTTTTTCATAGTGATCAAGAAAAATTTTATGCGCTTTTTCTCGATTCAAAAAATTATATTTTAGCTACTAAGCTTTTGTTTGTGGGTACGATTAATCAAAGTTTTGTTCATCCAAGAGATATTTTTAAAGAAGCTCTTTTAAATAATGCTGTCAAAATTATTTGTGTTCATAATCATCCGAGTGGTGATGTTACCCCAAGCACTGCTGATATAGAAATAACGAAAAAATTAAAGAAAATAGGGGATTTAATGAATATTCCCGTTATTGATCATGTGATTATTGGTAAAGATAAATATTACAGTTTTTTAGAAAGAAATGGAGAGATTTTCGCGTGAAAAAAGGATTTTGGTATATATTTTTTTTCTTTTTCCTTCTTTTTTTCTTTTTTGGCAAAGATATTGTGTATTCTCTATGGGTAAAAACAGATTGGAATTTAGAAAAAAATATCGTTTTGGATAGTGAATATGAAAGATTAAAAAAAGAATACACTCTTCTTTTAGAAAAAACAAATTTAGAAGTTCCATTTTTAGAAGAGGGGATCGTAAGTAAAGTAGTAGTTCATGATCCATACATTTTTTTTGATAAAATTACAATTTTAAAAGGAAAAAACGATGGTATTGAATTAGGTGATGCTGTTTTAAACGAAATGGGTCTGATTGGTAAAGTATCTCTTGTTTTTGATAATTACAGTGAAGTTGAACTGATCACTTCTGGGGCTACATACTCAGTTAGAATTCAAAATAGTTATGGCATTTTAAAACAAAAAGATGGCAAATTACAAGTGGAAGACATTACAAGTAAAGAAGAGATAAAAAAAGAAGAAATCATTTATACTTCTTCTTTTACGGATATACCAGGCGATATTCCAATTGGAAAAGTAGTAGAGGTAAATTCTTCTTCGATTTCTCAAACGCTTGTTATAGAACCCTTAGTAGATTTTCAAAACTTAAATTATGTTTGGATTAGAAAGCGAGTTATTTATGAATAATTATTTACCTTTATTTTTTTATGTTACATTGTTTTCTTATTCTAAAGAAAAAGTCTTTCCTTTTCTTCTTTTTGCATCTTGTTTTATTAGTTTTATTGTGTATTCTTTTTCTTTACTTCCCGTTTTACTTACAATTATTTTTTATGTTTTAAATCGTTCTTGGCATTTACCACATCGTCTAAAAAACATGTATTTTCGCACTTGTTTTAATACGACTTTATATATAGGAATTTTCATACTTGTCACTGGCAAAAATACTCTTGTTCTTTTACTTAGCAATATCTTATGGAATATTTTCTTTTCTCATCTTCTTTTTAATAAAAGAAATCTTAATTTTTCAAGAAAATAGTTCTTCCTGATCTTTTAATTTTTCTTTTCTTTTCTAATTCGTTTAATTTGCGCATTAAACTGCTTCGATCTACGCCTAAATAATCAGCTAAGTCTTTATAAGTAATAGGAATTTCAAATTTTTTATTTTTTTCCTTACGCGCTAGAACTTTAAAATAAGAAAGCAGTTTTTCTTCCATACTTTTCTTTTGCAAAATCGTGTTTTTTTGATTTAAATAACGAATATAAGCCATCATTTTATCCAAAAAGAAACGTAAAAATTGTGGATTGGTATTTTGCATAAATAAAAGATAATCAAAAAAATAAATTTCAGCATCTGTATTACATTCTAAAAAAAGATCATTCTCATCATTGTAAATCCACAATTTTGAAAAAATTTCTCCGCTGTTATACTCATCAATATATAATAAATTTCCTTCTTCATCAGAACGCATTAAAGAAACTTTGCCACTTTTTACTAAAGCAATTTCTTTTTTATTTGCTTGAAAAACAGGAATAAATTCCCCTTTTTTAAAAGTAGTAGGGGTCTCTGTAATAGGCAAATCTTCTAACAAAATTGTATTCATAGAGAACCCTCCTTATGGACACATTATAACACGATAATTTAAGTGTTGCAATTATCACTCTAAAAGATTTTTGACAAATTTTGACAGTCAGTTTGTAAACCGATGACAGCTACTTTTTCTTTTGAAATCGCGACTTTTTTTCTTTTTGAAAATTATGTTGCAAAAATCACACTTGAATATAAAAGAACTTTGCTATAATCTTTTTAGAATTGGGAGTGAATATATGAGTAGTAGTACAATTACAGATGTGAAAATCATCAAAAGAAACGGCAATAAAGAAGATTTTAATCCTGAGAAAATTAAAGTTGCTATTAGAAAAAGTGCCGAAAGAGTAATGATTACTTTAACCCCTGAGGCCGAAGAAGAAGTAGTCAAAATTGTCTTAGATTATATCGAGACAGGAACGGGAGATTTAGAAGTTGCGCAAATTCATAATTGTGTGGAAGCAGCCTTAGAGCAAGTAAATCCTTTAGTGGCCAAAAGTTACCGAGAATATAGAAATTATAAAAAAGACTTTGTCCATATTTTAGATAAAGTTTATCAAAAAGCCCAAGCAATTAACTATATTGGTGATAAGGAAAACTCAAATACCGATAGTGCATTAGTTGCAACTCAAAGAAGTTTGACTTATGGGGCATTGAATAAAGAATTATATAAAAAATTCTTTTTAACCAAAGAAGAAATAGAAGCATGCGAAGACGGTTATATTTACATTCACGACATGAGTGCTAGAAGAGATACAATGAACTGTTGTTTATGTGATATAGGCTCTGTTTTAAAAGATGGTTTTGAAATGGGTAATATTTGGTACAATGAACCTAAAACCTTAGAGACCGCTTTTGCTGTATTAGGCGATGTTGTTATTCATACCGCGGCAATGCAATACGGTGGCTTTACAGTACCAGAAATTGATACAATCCTAGCGCCTTATGCCAAAAAAAGTTATGATAAATATTTTAAAGAATATCTAAGTATTCGTGGCGAAAAAGAAGACAAAGATGGTAAAGCAAGTGAATATGCTTGGCAAAAAACAACTCGTGAATGTGAACAAGGATACCAAGGAGTAGAATATAAATTAAATACCATTGGTTCTTCACGTGGCGATTATCCGTTTGTAACATTTACCTTTGGTATCGAACAAGATCCATTTGGTCAAATGATTACCAAAACAATCTTAAATACCCATCGTAAAGGTCAAGGAAAACCAGGTTTTAGAAAACCGACTCTTTTTCCAAAACTAGTCTTTTTATACGATAAAGACTTACATAAAAAAGGTAAACCTTTGGCGGAAAGTTTTGATACAGCCCTAAAGTGCAGTGCGAAAACAATGTATCCAGATTACTTGTCTTTGACTGGAGAAGGGTATGTTTCTGAAATCTATAAAAAATATCACCGAGTTATAAGTCCAATGGGTTGTCGTGCCTTTTTATCGCCATGGTATGAAAGAGGGGGTATGACGCCGGCAGATAGTAAAGATAAACCGGTTTTTATTGGCCGATTTAATATTGGAGCTATTTCTCTAAATTTACCAATGATCTTAGCTAAAGCTCGTGAAGAACAAAAAGATTTTCACGAAGTGCTAGATTATTATCTCGAAATGATTCGCAAAGTTCATTTAAGAACCTATCAATATCTAGGCAAAAGAAAAGCGAGTATTAATCCAATTGCTTTCTGTGAAGGTGGTTTCTATGGGGGTCACTTAAAACCAAATGAAGCCATTGAACCAGTTTTAGAAAGCGCTACAGCATCATTTGGTATTACTGCTTTAAATGAACTTCAAGAATTATATAACGGAAAATCCATTGTCGAAGATGGTGAGTTTGCTTTAGAAACAATGAAATACATTAATCAAAAAATAACCGAATTCAAAGAAGAAGATCATCGTCTTTATGCTATTTATGGTACTCCAGCTGAAAGTTTATGTGGCTTACAAGTTGAGCAATTTCGAAAAAAATATGGTGTTGTTGAGGGTGTAAGTTCTCGTGAATATGTTTCAAATAGTTTCCATTGTGGTGTTTGGGAAGATATCACCGGCATTCAAAAACAAGATTTAGAAGCTAGATTTTGGGATTTATTTAACGGTGGTAAAATACAATACGTAAGATATAATTTGAATTACAATGAAAAAGCAATGCGTACCTATATTGAAAGAGCAATGGAAAAAGGTTTCTATGAAGGTGTCAATCTTTCCCTTGCTTATTGCAATAACTGTGGTCATGAAGAATTAGATATGGATGTTTGTCCAAAATGTGGCAGTGATGATTTAGTAAAAATCGACCGAATGAATGGTTATTTATCATACTCGAGAGTTCATGGTGATACTCGTCTAAATCACGCGAAAATGGTCGAAATATCTGAAAGGAAATCCATGTAATGAAATATCATAATATTACCAAAGCGGATATGTTAAATGGTGAAGGCTTACGAGTTGTTTTATGGGTAAGTGGTTGTTCGCACGCTTGCCCTGGATGCCATAATCAAATTACATGGAATTCAAACAACGGCTTATTATTTGATGAAGATGCGAAAAAAGAAATATTTTCTGAATTAGAAACAGATTGGTGTGATGGCTTAACCCTTTCTGGCGGTGATCCTTTATTCAAATTAAATCGTGAGGAAATAGCTTCCTTAGTAAAAGAAGTTCGTGAAAAATATCCTCATAAAACCATTTGGCTATATACCGGATATACTTGGGAAGAATTGCAAAAAGAAAAGAAAAAAGATCAAAATTTAGTGACCATTTTAGAAAACGTCGATGTATTATTAGACGGCAAATTCATTCTGCAACAAGCTGATGAAAAAATTCATTATGTTGGCAGTAGAAACCAAAGAATTATTGACGTGCCAAAGTCTTTAAAAGAAAATAAGATTATTTTATATATTGATAATACAAAATTAGAAGGAGCAACTATATGAAAAAAAGAGGATTTGAAGTAGTAAAAGGTTATGAAAACAAAGATATTCATCTTCCTGTTAGAAAAACAACCTATTCAGCTGGTTATGACATTGAAGCTGCTGAAGATATAACTATTCCTATATATGAAAAAGGTATTAAACCAACGTTAATTCCAACAGGCTTAAAAGCATATTGTGAAGAAGATGAATATATCATGTTAGTAAATCGTAGCTCAGGCCCAAAAAAAGGTTTTTTAATGGCGAATAGTATTGGCATTATTGATCACGATTACTATGGTAACGAAGATAACGATGGCCATATTTATTTTCAATATTTTAATTGTTCTGATAAAGAAGTTCTTGTTCATAAAGGCGATGTTATCGGTCAAGCAATCTTTCAAAAATACTATAAAGTAGATGAAGATACACCTCTTAATAGTATTAGAAAAGGTGGCTTTGGTTCCACAGATGAAAAAAAATAGGATTAATCCTATTTTTAATTGGCAATTTTTTTGTTTTTTAAATACTTATGATTAGATCTTCCAACAATCCAATCAACAGAGTAATTATATTTTAAAGAAAGCTGAATTACAAAAGGGGTTAAAATTAAATATTTTCCTGTTTTATAATTTCGAATATTTGATTCACTTGTATTTAAAATTTTGCCTAATTTAACATTGGAAAGTTTTTGCTCATCACAAATCTCTTGAATTCGTTTTCCAATTCGCTGTAAATTTATTTCAGGTAAATAAGATGAATATTGCTTAATAGAGGTTAGCCCTAAAATATAATCAATGGAAAGTTCTAAATAGTTGGCCATCATATACAAATTCTTCATTGGAATAAACCAATCATTTCGCTCGTAATGAGAAATAGAAGAAGCAGAGATGTGCAATACTTTTCCAAGCTCTTCTTGTGTTAGATCATATGTTTCACGGATAAACTCAATTCTTTTTCCAATATTTACCATCAAACCACCGCGGATATTTTCTCATGAGATCAACAGATTTCTTTGAAAACATGAGATAAAATGCGAGTAGAATTTCTTTATTTTACTAGAAAAAAAGAAAGAGTTTAAAAAACAAAGGTCTAATGTGATAAAAGACAAAAAGCTTCATATAATGTATTGGGTGATTATAATGGACGAAGTAGAAATGGCTTTATTAAGACATAAAAAAAGAAAAGAACACAATATTACAGAAAAAGATGACAAAAAAATCAGCAAAATTTTCACAAAAATCTTACTAAGTATTATCCTAGTTTTAGGCTCGACAATTTATATCAAACTGAGTCCAGAAAATCTTGAAAACTTTAAAAGTACAGTTTTAGAAAGCAATTTGACTTTCACTAAAATAAATGAGTGGTATCATGATGTTTTTGGTACTGTTTTGCCAAGCGTAACAGAGCCAGATGATAGTTTTGTGTCTAACACCGATCCTTTAGCAAATTTAGAAAACTATAATGATGGCTATAAAGTATCTACTTCAAAAAATTCAGCTATCGAAGCTCTTCAAAGCGGTTTATTTGTCTTTCAAGGCGAGAAAGAAGGCTATGGGAATGTCTATATTATTCAAGGCGTAAATGGGATCGATATTTGGTATGGAAATATTCAGGATACTTCATTAAAATTATATGATTATATTGAAAGCGGGACAATTTTAGGAACCACTCAAGAAGATTATTATTACCTAGCATTTGTAAAAGATGGAAACTTTATAACTTATGAAGAATATCAAAATCAAATTTAAAATTAATTTAGCCACGTATATCTTTTTTCTTATTGCCTTTTTATGTGGTTATTTTAAAAATGTTTTATATATTTTTTTCATTGTATTTTTTCATGAACTTGGCCATCTTCTTTTTATCAAGCTTTTTCGTTATAGAATTGTAAAAGTAGAATTTTATCCCTTTGGGGGAATTACAACCGTAGATAAACCAATCAATTCTTCGATTAATAAAGAACTTTTTATTTCTCTCGGTGGTGTATTTTTTCAATTCCTTTTAGGAATATTTCTTTTATTTCATAAAAATGAATTACTTTCCTTTTATAATCAAACCATATTATTTTTTAATATGCTCCCGATTATTCCTTTAGATGGCAGTGTTTTTTTTCATGCCTTTTTTGAAAAGTTTTTCTCTTACCAAAAATCCTTTTTGCTATATCAAATTCTTTCTTGTGTTTTTTTTCTTCTCTTTCTTTTATATAACATCTTTTTTTCAATTGATAATTATTTTATTTGTTTAGTGTTATTAGTTCAATTTTTTTTGGTAGAAAAAAGAAAAAAATATTTTTTTCATAGTTTTTATTTAGAAAGATTCTTATATAGTTTTCCATATAAAAAAATAGAAAATCAAAACGGCGAAGATATCTCTGTATTAAAAAAAGAAACAAGACATTTTTTTTATGAAAAAAATCACTATATAACTGAACAAGAAAAACTAGCCAAAACCCTTTTTGAATTTAAGCGTTTGCATTAACATTTTACGTGTGTTATAGTAATAACCGGATATATCTGAATTTCAGATGCCTTTCCTTCTAAAGAATAGAAGGGCGGTGATATTATGAATCGAAGAGAAACATCTTTGCATTTTATAATATTGCTTTTATTTCTCGTAATTTTTATATTACTTTTAAAATAAAAAGAGCATCTGAAACAACAACGTTGTATTCAGGTGCTTAACACAACTTAGGAAAGTATCTGACTTACACTTCAGATATATCCTTTTTTATTTTATGTCAATTTCTCTGACATATTCATTATACTAAATATTTTTAATAAAATCTATACCAATCAACTATTTGCATTAACATTTTGCGTATGTTATAGTAATAATCGGATATATTTGAATTTCAGATGCTTTCCTTCTAAAGAATAGAAGGGCGGTGATATTATGAATCGAAGAGAAAGATCTTTGCATTTTATAATATTGCTTTTATTTCTCGTAATTTTTATCTTACTTTTAAAATAAAAAAGGCATCTGAAACAACTTAGTTGTATTCAGGTGCTTTCCAAACCAAATAAGGAAAGTATCTGATCCATACTTCAGATATATCCTTTTTTTATTTTATGTCAATTCCTCTGACATATTCATTATAACAATTTGAAAAAAGTTTGACAAGTACTATCTTTTTTGATAGAATTTACTTGTTTTGTAAGGCAATTAGCTTTTATCAAAACCGCTCGAAAAAGGTTTAAAACATGTAATGTGTACCTTCAAGGCGCGTCTTAAATATTTAAAGGAGGTAAGAAATGAAAGCTATATTTGTAACAGGTGGAAAACAATACTATGTTTCCGAAGGCGATACCATCTATGTAGAAAAACTTCCTAATGAAGTTGGAAGTGATGTAGAATTTACTGAAGTATTGTATGTAAACGGTAAGTCAGGAAATCCTACTGTCAAAAATGCTAAAGTAGTTGGTACAGTAGAAAAACATGGACGTCAAAAGAAAATTATCGTTTTTAAATATCGTCCAAAGAAAAAATATCGTAAAAAACAAGGACATAGACAACCTTATACAAAAGTTACGATTAAGAGCATAGTTGGCTAATGATTAAGGTTGAAATAAAAAAACAAGAGGGTAAAATAAAAGAAGTTCTATTAAAAGGGCATGCAATGTATGACGATTATGGAAAAGATATTGTGTGTGCTGGTGTATCAAGTATTTTTATTACAACAGTAAATGCTATTTTAAAATTTGATCAAAATAGCATTAAAGTTATAGAAGAAAAAAACAAAGTTACTTTACGTGTTTTAAAAGAAAGTAAAGAAAATGAAAAAATGATAGAAAATATGCTAGAACTTTTACAAGAATTGAGTCAAAATTACCCGAAAAATATAACGATTAGAGAGGATGAGAATAATGAATAGAATGCTTTTAAATCTTCAATTATTCGCTCACGTTAAAGCCCAAGGTTCTACAAAAAACGGCCGTGATTCTGCTGGACGAAGACTAGGAGCGAAAGCTGCTGATGGCGAGACTGTTTCTGCTGGAAGCATTTTATATCGTCAAAGAGGAACAAAAATTTATCCAGGAACAAACGTTGGAATGGGTAAAGATCATACATTATTTGCTAAAATAACTGGTGTTGTTCGATTTGAAAGATTAGGAAGAGATAAAAAGAAAGTAAGTGTTTACGAAGTAGAAGCGTAAGCACTTTTTTCGTGCTATAAAAATTTTTGAAAGTTTGATATACTATATACTAGGTGACGATATGCAAGAAAAATCAAAAGAAGAAGTGTTAGAACTTTTAAAAACAAGTGAGCAAGGCCTTACAGATGAAGAGGCAAAAGCAAGAATTTTAAAAAATGGGCAAAATATTTTAATTAAGAAAAAGCAAAAAACATTTTTTCAAATGATATTAGAACAATTAACAGATAAGATGATCATTATTTTGCTTATTGCAGCAGTTCTATCTTTCTTTTTGGGAGAACAAGCTGAAGGAATAGTTATTCTTGTCATTGTCTTTATCAATGCTTTTATAAGCATTTGGGAAGAAAAGAAGGCAACGAAAGCTTTACTCGCTTTGCAAGAGTTAAATGCTCCGAAGGCAAAAGTAATAAGAAAGGGTATTAAAAAAGAAATATTAGCTAGTGAACTTGTTGTTGGTGATATAGTTTATATTGAAGCAGGCGACATTGTGCCAGCTGACATACGTCTTCTTTCAGAAAGCCAATTGCAAATGAATGAATCATCTTTAACAGGTGAAAGTACAACCGTTCACAAAGACGCGATGTTTATTGGGATGCCTGATACACCATTAGCTGAGCAAAAAAACTGTGCTTTTTCCTCAACGATTGTAGCGTTTGGTACGGCTTACGGCATCGTCGTAAAAACCGGTATGGATACCGAAGTAGGTAGCATCGCTTCCATGCTTCAAGATACAACTACTCTAGATTCGCCCTTAAAAAGGAAACTAAATAAACTGGGTACCATTTTAAGTATTGTTGGCATTGTAATTAGCATTTTAATTTTTATAATCGGACTTGCTCATGGCCGGGATTTTATTGGCATTTTAATGATTGCCATATCGCTTGCTATTTCTGTGATTCCCGAAGGCTTGCCGGCAACAGCCACGATTGTCATGGCTCTGGGAGTAGAAAGAATGGCCAAAAAGCAAGCGTTGGTAAAAACTTTACCAGCAGTAGAATCCCTTGGCAGTGCCACCTTTATATGTACAGATAAAACCGGAACATTAACAGAAAACAAAATGACTGTAATAAAAATATATACAAAAGAAGAATTATTAAAAAAAGAACCAGCTGAAAGTATGTCTAAAGAACTTGCATATGCCATGGCTCTATGTAACAACGCATATTTAGAAGATGGCAAAATGATTGGCGATCCTACAGAAGGTGCTTTACTTTTGTTTTTAGAAAGCCATCATTTGAAAGTGGATGATATTAGAGAAAAACAAAAACGTGTTTTTGAATCACCGTTTGATTCAGTTCGTAAACGAATGACTACAATAAATGAATATCAAATGAACTATCGTATATATACAAAAGGAGCTGTTGAAGAGCTTTTAGATTGTTGTACTATAAATGAAGAAGAAAAAAAATGTGTAAAAGAAAAAGTGGCATCTTTATCCGATAAAGGTATCCGTGTTTTAGGCTTTGCAATGAAAGATACTTCCATCATTCCTAAAAGTGAAGAAGAAAATGTGGAAATGGATTTAACTTTTTTAGGCATTGTAGGGATGATTGATCCTCCAAGAAAAGAAGCGTTTGACTCCGTTAAAATTTGCCATGATGCCGGGATTAAAGTTGTTATGATTACTGGCGATCATCTCTTAACGGCTAAAAGCATTGCCAAAGATCTTGGGATTTATCAAGAAAGGGATCTTGCCTTAAGTGGCAACGAATTAAAAAAGCTAACCGATGAACAATTAGATAAAATTGTTTTTCAAGTTCGAGTCTATGCTAGAGTTACTCCAGAAGATAAACTCCGAATCGTTTCCAGCCTACAAAAGCAAGGAGAAACGGTTGCTATGACTGGCGATGGAGTAAACGATTCGCCGGCCCTAAAAGCTGCGGATATTGGTGTTGCAATGGGAATAACTGGTACTGATGTTTCTAAGGAAGCCGCGGACATGATTTTACTTGATGATAATTTTTCGACGATTACTGTAGCAATTCGTGAAGGAAGAAGAGTCTATCAAAATATAGAAAAAGTAATTCAATTTTTGCTTGCTGGGAATATTGCTGAAGTAGTAGTTATATTCTTAACCATGCTTCTTAATTTAGAATCTCCTTTGATGGCTGTTCATATTTTATTTATCAATCTAGTTACGGATACATTTCCGTCGCTTGCCTTAGGTGTAGATCCAGAAACGAAAGATAGCATGAAGAAACCACCGCGAAAGAAAAATATTTTATTTGAAAAAGGAATTGTTGGTAGAATTCTTTTTTATGGAATTTATTTAGCAATTATCACCTTAATTGCTTATCAAATTGGTTTAAAACAAAACTATAAAATTGCTTTAACAATGGCCTTTATGGTTCTATGCTTATCACAAATCTTTCATTCATTTAATCAACATTCAAATAGCATATCCCTATTTAGTAAAGATTCGCCACGAAATATCTATTTATTTGGCGCATGTCTAATATCATTCTTAGCTTTATTATTCGTGATTTTTGTTCCAACTATTCGTGACTTTTTCTCGCTAAGCATCTTGCCTTTCAAAGATTGGATTTGGATTATCTTCTTATCCTCTACACCAATTTTAGTTGTTGAATTTTTCAAATTTATTCGTAAACATATTAAAAGGTCCTAGCTTTTTATAAAAAAATGTGCTACAATGTAAATGTAAAAAGTAGTGAATAGAAGGGAAGGGATACTATGTTAAGATGGCTTTTATTCTGGTTATAATTTAACGACTTAGATATATGTTTGAAAGAGGCTCAAACTTTGGGCCTTTTTCTTTGTCAAAAAAATGTAAAACCTCAAAAAAAATATTTTGAACATTTAAGAATATGATAAACTTATTATAGAAGGTAGGTTATGTTATGAGTAATGTTCAAATGAAATTTTTGTTAAAAGCTGTCTGCATGTATTTACTTTATTTTGTTTATTCAATGCTTACTAGTCAAATATCGGCAATTTTACAACTTGAAAATACGTCTATTGTTAGCTTTGTAACAGATTTCCTTTTTACCTGCATAATTATTTTTGCATATCGAAAGGAATTAAAAGAGGATGCGAATACTATAGTAGAAAAGTATTCCATTAAAAAAATTCTTAAAAAAGTATTAATTGGCATTGGGCTTATAATGCTTCTTAGAATTGTTATGGGAATTATTACAGAATTAATCGCCCCTGGATTATCAGTGGATTCTAATACGGCATCTATTCTTGATTTATTAAAAACCGCGCCTATATACGCGATATTTAAAACGATGATTTTTGCTGTTGTATCAGAAGAATTATTATTTAGAAAATCTATTAGTTGCTTTATTAAAAACAACTGGGTTTTTGTTTTTGCTGGTGCATTAGCATACCCACTTTTAAACTTTGTTTTTAGTGGCGGGGCAACACCAGTCTTAGATTTTGTCATGTATTATATGACGGCAGTTGTACTAAACTATATATATGTAAAAAATGATCGCAATATATATATTGTGATGATTGTTAAGTTTATCTTACAATTTTTGCCATTTATTGTTTTACTAACACTTTAAAAAAAAGAAAGGGAGAAAATTATGAAGTCTAAACACCTGATTTATATTGGTATTGTTTTGCTTATTTTTGTCTGTGGCTTTACTGTATCAAAAGCATTTCTCCCAGTAAACATGAAAGAAATAACCTTGTCGGATAGTGATGATAAGGTTATTGCCATGGAAAATACAAAAACAAAAATGACAAAAACAGAAACGAAAGAATATTACTATTACGAAATAGAAGATTATGAAAGAGATTTAGAGTATTCATGGAAGTTTTTAAAAAATAGTGATGAAACTGTTTCAGTTGAAGATAGTCTTTATATTGAAGAAGATTTAAGACTTTCTTTAGATGCAAATACAAAAGAAACCGAAAAAATAAATGAAGAAGTAGATCAAAAAAAGTTGATTATTACTTTTGATTATCATGGTGATTTACCTCTAGAAACAACTGTCAAAGTAAATGTTCAAAATAGATTTAAAAATGGTGAAAAACTATATTTGTATTATTACAATCCCGAATTAGATCAAATTGAATATATCGATCGTGGTGTAGAAGTGAAAAATGGCTATGTTGAATTTCAAATTGCTCATTGCTCAGACTATTTTTTAACTGCCGCGGTAGTTAACGATGCTGTAAATAATCCACAGAGTATAAATTATATTATCATTGGTTTAGTTGTCGTAGTATTTATTTTAATTGCTGTAACACTATTCCAATCAAAAAAATAAAAGAATTGTTAAATTTTAAAAAATTGTTTATAATAAGAAAAGAATAGGGTGAGTCTATGAAAATAAAATATAAAATACTGCTAGCAATCATAACCGTAGGAATAGGAATATGTTTGATGA
>CALVMI010000039.1 GCA_944345045.1 uncultured Bacilli bacterium
CATGTGAGTATGCTTTAGAAAATATGGACACTTCCGAACAAAAAAAGATTCATTCGCAATAGAATGAATTCTTTTTTATTTTACAATTATGCTTACTATTTTATTTGGGATATAAATGAATTTCACAATTTCTTTTTCATTTATATATTTTTTAATATTTTCAATCTTTTCTATTTTTTGTTTTACTGTTTCTTCAGTGTCTTCTTCTGTTACTTCTACTTCACCACGATGTTTACCATTTATTTGAACACCTATTGTTTTAGTGCTTTCTTTTGTTAATGATTCGTCATAAGTTGGCCATGCACTTTCACATATTGGGTTTCCTAATTTGTATTTTTCATTTAATTCTTCTGTAATATGAGGTGCAATTGGATTTAATAATGTTAATAACAATCTATATTCATCTTTGGTAATTCCGTCTTCATATTTTTCATATTCATTTAACATGATCATTAATGCTGAAACGGCTGTATTAAATTTTAAAGTAACTAAATCTTCTGAAACTTTTTTGATTGTTTTGTTTGCTAAAACTTGGTCTTTATAACCCTCTTGATCATTTATTGATTCACCAATTTTGATAATTCGGTTAAGGAAACGATTACAGCCTTTTAAAGAATCTACATTCCAAGCGACGTCTTGTTGATAATCGCCCATAAACATTTCATATACTCTTAATGTATCCGCACCATATTCTTTTACAATGTCATCTGGGTTAATAACATTACCTTTTGATTTACTCATTTTTTCATTATTTGAACCCAAGATCATGCCATGACTAACGCGAATATCAATCATTTCTTTATGAGGAACTAAACCAATATTGTATAAGAATTGAACCCAAAATCTTGCATAAAGTAAATGTCTAGCAGTATGTTCCATACCGCCGTTATACCAGTTTACTTTACTCCAATATTTCATCGCATCCATACTTGCAAATTCTTTGGTATTATGAGGATCCATAAATCTTAAGAAATACCAAGATGATCCCGCCCAGTTTGGCATTGTATCTGTTTCTCTTTTAGCTTTTGCACCACATTTTGGACAAGTTGTATTTACCCATTCCTCTATTTTTGCTAATGGACTTTCACCTGTATCTGTAGGTTCATATTCAGCTACGTCTGGAAGTAATAATGGTAAGTCTTTCTCATCCATTGGAACCCAGCCACAATGTTCACAGTAAATCATCGGAATTGGTTCTCCCCAGAATCTTTGACGCGAGAATATCCAGTCACGCATTTTATAGTTATTTACTTTTCTAGCTATTCCTTTATCTACTAATTTTTGAGTTATTTTTTCTTTTGCTTCTTCGACTGTCATACCAGTAAATTCTTCGCTATTTACTAATGTACAGCCTTTTCCTAAATAATCTTGTTTTTCAAAAGCATGGTTTGCTGTATCACCACCTGAAATTACTTCAATCATTTCTAGATTATGGGCTTTTGCATACTCAAAGTCTCTTTGATCATGACTTGGTACGGCCATGACTGCTCCTGTACCATAATCTCCTAAAACGAAATCACCTAAGAAAACAGGAACCTCTTTACCATTAACTGGGTTAATTGCTTTAATACCTTTTACAATGCAACCTGTTTTATCTTTGTTTAATTCCGTTCTAGCCATTGCTGATTTTTTAGCAGTTTCTTCTATATATTTTTCAACTTCTTCTTTGTTTTCTACTCTAGGCATTAATTCTTTAATTAATTTACCATCTGGAGCAATAACAAAGAAAGTAATGCCGTATATTGTTTCAATAGCTGTTGTGAAGATAGAAAATTTACCTCCGCCAACTATTTCGACATCTAATTCAACACCCGTTGATTTTCCGATCCAGTTAATTTGGCCTAATTTTACTTTTTCAGCAAAATGAGTATCATCTAAACCTTTTAACAAATCTTCTGAATAACTGGCCATTTTAAGCATCCATTGTGATTTTTCTTTTTGAATTACTTCTGTACCACAACGTTCACAAACTCCGCCAGCTGAATCTTCATTTGATAAAACAGTTTTACAATTTGGACACCAGTTTACTGGCATTGTTGCTTTGTAAGCCATGCCATGTTTATAAAATTGTAAAAATTGCCATTGTGTCCATTTGTAGTACTCTGGATCTGTCGTTGAAAATTCTCGATCCCAATCAAAAGAAAAGCCTAAGGTCTTCATTTGATTTTTAAATGTATGAATATTTTCTCTTACCGCATCTTTTGGATGAATATGATTTTTAATAGCATATTGTTCAGCAGGAGCTCCAAAAGCATCCCAACCCATTGGAAATAACACGTTATAACCTTGCATTCTCTTCATTCTTGCCATAGCGTCATGTGCTGTATAGCTTCTTACGTGGCCAACATGTAAACCTGCTCCACTTGGATAAGGAAACTCTACTAAAATATAGTAAGGTTTCTTTTTAGAGTCATTGTTCATTGCTTTAAAAGTTTCATGTTCTTCCCAGTATTTTTGCCATTTTTTTTCTATTTCCATTGTATTCATATTTTCTACTTCCTTTCTTTTTTCTTCTTTTGTTTTACTAAATGTCTTCCATATATTTCAAATAAGGCATAGATTAATGCAAATAACATTACAAAGCCTACTAAGAATTTCCAGACATAATCTATTGGTAACATAAAGACAAATGTTCCCACAAAAGAAATAATAAACGCATCAATGATACTTATCCATAAGATCATTGAACGAACAGGTAAATCTTTTTCCTTTAAATGAAATTTATTTGCTATATAATTTATCTCGCCTATTTGTTTTTTCTTTTTTGACTTATACTTACGCAGGTTAATAAAATACATAATAATAAAGATAATCAAGAAAAAGATTAAAAACATCAAGACATTAGCTAATATTTCTTTTACTTCCATAAAAACCTTTCTAAAAGAAAAAAAGATGGTACTTATAAAGGACGAGATCGTCGTGGTACCACCTTATTTTGTTCTTTCTTTGATAAAGGAGCATCTCCTACTAGCATCCAAAAGCAAGTTCATAAGTTCTTTTTGATAAGTTCCACCACCCCTTATCTCTCTTTTAAAAAAGATACATTATTACTACTCTTTTTTCTTCGCTTTCAAAAGTATTATATAGAGAATTTTTATTAATTTCAAGCTTTTTTTGAAAATTCTATTCCAAGTTCTTCTAATTGATTTTCAGATACTGTATTTGGGCAATCGCTCATTAAGTCACTAGCGCTTGCTGTTTTTGGGAAGGCAATGACATCTCTTATATTTTCTGTCTCAGATAAAAGCATAGTTAATCTATCTAAACCTAGAGCAAGGCCACCGTGTGGTGGAGTTCCGTACTTTAAAGCTTCAACAAAAAAACCAAATTTTTCTTCAATATCTTGTTCAGTAAGTTCTAGAGCTTCAAACATTTTTTGTTGAACTTCGTTATCGTGAATATGAATTGAACCACCTCCGGCTTCATAACCATTTATAACGATGTCATAGGCTTTAGAATAGCAATGTTCTTTATCTGTTAATAACTTATCCACATCTTCTTCTTTTGGAGAAGTAAATGGATGATGGCAAGCAACATATCTTCCTTCTTCTTCTGAATACTCAAAAGTCGGAAAATCTGTTACCCATAACAATTTATAATCATGAGGATTTATTAATCCTAAATCTTTGGCTAATTTACATCTTAATGCTCCTAAGGCTGTTTTTACAATACTGTATTCACCTACCATTAGAAAAACCATATCATTTTGTTCTAAATGAAGAGTGCTTTTTAAAGAATTTTTTTCTTCTTCACTTAAATTTTTTACGATACTTCCACTCATCTCTTCTTCTATTTTTATATACATTAATCCTGAAGCTTTTAAATTTTTGACAAAATCTGTGCATTTATCAATTTCTTTTCTTGTAAAATGTTCTAAATGATTTTTTACAACGATTGCATTCACAATTTGACCGTTTTTTAAACCTTCTTTTATAAATTCAATATTAGTATTTTGAAAAATGGTGGTAACATTTTCAATTTTCATATCAAAGCGAAGATCTGGTTTATCTGAACCATAATAATTGATGGCATCATCATATTTCATTTTTCTTAAAGGAAGTTCAATATCGATGCCTTTAATTTCTTTAAAAACTTTTTGTAATAATTTTTCTGTTACACTCATGACATCTTCTTCTGTTACAAAACTCATTTCCATATCCACTTGTGTAAACTCTGGTTGACGATCTGCTCTTAAATCTTCATCACGGAAACATTTAGCAATTTGAAAATATCTTTCAATGCCGCCTACCATCAAAAGTTGTTTAAAAATTTGAGGACTTTGTGGAAGAGCATAAAATTTTCCTTTATTCACACGGCTTGGAACAAGGTAGTCTCTCGCACCTTCAGGCGTCGATTTGCAAAGAATAGGTGTTTCCACTTCAATAAAATCTTCTTCGCTTAAAAAATTTCTTATTGTTTGCATTAATTTATGACGAAGAAGCAATTTTTCTTTAATTGGAGTTCTTCTTATATCTAAATAACGATATTTTAATCTTGTATCTTCTAGAGCTGTTGTTTCATCCGTTATTGGAAATGGTGGCTCTTTTGAAGTATTTAATATAGTTAAAGATGTGACTTCAACTTCTATTTCTCCTGTTAAAAGTTCTTGATTTTTGCTTTCTCTTTCTACTATTGTTCCAGTAGCTTCAATAACATATTCATTTTTTAGAGATTCGCCTATTTCATAAGCTTTACTTTCAGGTCGAATTACAAGTTGAATTATTCCAGAACGATCTCGTAAATCGACAAAAAGTAATCCTCCTAAATTTCTTTTTTTAGAAACCCAACCATTTAAAGTAACTGTTTTTCCAACATTTTTTTTAGATAATGATGTATTCCATATTTTTTTCATTTTTCTTCCCTCTTTCTAATAAAAAAAGACTCTATGTTTAAGGACGACTTTTAAAAGGCCGCGGTACCACCTTAATTCATAGAATCTATGCACTTTTGCTCGTATCGTGAGACTAACGAATATGAAATATTTTGGTGTCTTCTTTTTTCTTTTCTTCTTTGTTTTCACCAACCACAAAGTCTCTATTAAGATATAAGAAAAAATACTCTTCCAATTCATATTTATTTAATGTTATTGTAAATAAGTTTTTTTTATTTGTCAATTTTTTCTGAACTAACAATAGTTAAAATTCGCTGTAATTTTTGTTCATTATTATCATTTTCTAATTCTATTTTCTGCTTTTCTTCTTTTTCTTTTATTAATTCTTCTCTAACTTTTACTAATTCTTGTTTTAAATTTTCATTTTCATTAAATAAAGAATCTTTTTGTTGTACTAATTCGGAAAAAGAAATAACATTTTCCTCTGTAATCGAAAGTGAAATATTTTTAATTTCACTTTCTAATTTCTTTAATACTACTTGATCATTACAATAGATCGTTTCAAAAGGAAAATTTTCTGCAAGAGAAGGATTTTTTATTATTGTGGATAACCATTCTATATATGCTTTATATTCTTGTTGCTGTTTTAACGCCTTTTCTAATGCCGATAGAATAAAACTTGCTTCATCATCTACACATACAGAACTGGCAAATTCTTTTCGATATTGTTGTAA
>CALVMI010000040.1 GCA_944345045.1 uncultured Bacilli bacterium
AATTTGGTCAGCAATTTTTTCAAATCTTTTTAATTCTTTATATTCGGAATCAATTAATTTTCTAAATATTCCCATGTGTACTAACCTCCATCGTTATCATTTTACCATAAACTCTAGAAAAATAGCAAAATTTCTGCTATTTTTTCGCATTTTATTTAAAAAATCTCATTATTTTCGATGCGCCAATTTCTTTTTTGAATCGTATATTTAGCAATGTATGTATAATCTTTTTCTGTACAATTTAAAATCTGATTAAAAACTTCTTCTGTTTCATCTTCAGTAAAGTACGGTGTATATAAATTCAAAAATGAGCCATATTTATTTTCACTATTATCATTAATGTTTGTTAATGCAAGCCATAATTCATAATTGTACTTTGTTTGATCTTTTTTATGATTTATAATGTAATCAATTAAATATTCTTCATAACTTCCTGTTCTGTTTTCCGGACTAATATATAGGTTATCTGCTATTTGAAATTGTTCATAATGTAAGTTATTGGTATTTTTAAACGGATTTTTTGATAAAAAACTGTATTTTAAAAAACCAATTATAATATCTTCGTTTGAATTCAATTGAAATTTTTCTTGATAGAGATTTTCATATATTTTGAGCATTTGTTCTTTTTTGCTTTGAATAATTTCCCACGATGTTTTCTCAGATGAAAGATATTCTAGTTGATACAATTCCTTTATTCCCTTTTCTAAGTCATCGATTTCCGTTTTAAAAGTCGGAAAATTTTTCTTTAGACTTTTCCAAATTTGAGTATATTCTTTTGAAAACAAATTCTTTTCTATTATGTCTTCTTCCAAAATTTCGTTTAGTAATAAGAAAAACGACTTAATATCTTCATAGGAAGTATCGTTAGAGATTAGAGAACTGTAAACTTCTTCATAAAAATGATCATTTTTTAAGATCGATAATCCCCATGATCTATCAGCATGAATTTTTTCATGAAATAATGCCTCAGTATTGTATACGGTTATTTCTTTTTTACTATTATCATAAGTTCCCAGTATATTTGTAACTTGTTTTGAGTTACTTTCATCTTCAATGAAAACGTATCTAGAAGATAAAACTGTATTTAAATAATCTGTTTTTTCGTAATATTGAATATAATTTTCTATATATTTTTGATAGTTTTCCATTAATTGTTCCTTAATTTTTTTATCTATATTTACATTATTAGAAAGCGATATTTGTATATCATGTAATATTTGTTCTTTTTTCTTTTCAGTATCCATTGAATCCCATTTTAAAGCTACAGAAACCACTTCGGAATTTTCTATAAAGAAAGATATTGGATAATATTTTTTTAATAAAAATTGGTAGATTCCTATCCATATTACTAAAACTATTCCAAGTATTATTAAAATCTTTTGCTTTTTTCTTCTCTTTTGCAAAATAAAACCCCCTAAAATTGGGAGTTATATTACTACTTTTTGTTAATAAATGCAACTACTTTTTACTAAGTATTGATTATTCCGTAAGATCCATCTTTTCTCTTGTACAATACGGATACACTTTCTGTATCAATATTTTTAAAGATAAAGAAATCATGATCAACTAATTCCATTTGTAAAATAGCTTCTTCTTCATCCATTGGTCTTAATTCAATCGTTTTACGGCGAACAATTTGTGATTCTGGCTCTTCTTCAGTTTCTAGAGCATCATTCATCATTTCATATTGTAAAACATCCTTGAATTTTCGACGCATTTTTGTTTTATTTTTGCGAATTTGTCTTTCTAATTTATCAACTGTAAAATCAATTGCAGCATACAAATCTTCTTCACTTGTTTCAGAACGCAATGTAAATTTAGGTGTCGGAATTGTTACTTCAATAATTTGTTCCTTATTTCTAACTCGAATTACGACATAAGCTTTTAATTCTTCTGGTTTTTCAAAATATTGATCTAATTTGCCTAATTTTTCCTCAACCTGTTTCTTTATTGCTTCTGTCACTTTCACTTTGTCTCCCCGAATATCTATTCTCATGGTATCACCTTCCTATAATCATTATACCAGAAGAAAAAGAAAAAAACTACTAGGTTTAGTAGCTTCGTTCTAATTAACACTATACAATACTTCTTCAACGTCGATAGCTTGTAATCCTTTAGCAGTTTCAATCAATTTAAAGTCAACAACGTTTCCTTCTTTAAGTGTCTTATAACCATCTTTTTTGATTGCTGAATAGTGTACAAAAATATCTTCTAAGTCACCATATTCGATAAATCCGTACCCCTTTGCATTGTTGAACCATTTTACAGTTCCGCGTAACACCTTTTGTCACTCCCTTCCTATTACTTTTTACTCCTTGATACTACCTTATCATGACTATGTATAAACTGCAATTAAAATGCTTCGACAAATTCTGCAATGCTGTCTATTTTAATCTAACACATAACTCACGATAGAACTGATTATACTCTGATTTGTTTTAAATAGTTTATATGATGTCTAAAATGTTTATTTTTTGTCATGAAATAGTTTTTTTTGGGTCTTTTTAGATAAAACAAATCATTTTATGTCTTATTTTTTGCATTTCACACACATTGTGGTTTTTATAAAAAAAATTATGCTATTCTTATGTGCGTTGGGTAGTGATAGTATTGAAGAAAAAATTTATTGAACATTCTGTTTTTCTTATAAAAAAGAAAAAGAAAAAAATTTCCAAATTGGAAGAGAAAAAACTACGTTATGGACTAGAAGCTTTTTACAATTTATTTACTAAAGCAGTTGTTATGATTGCTCTGGCAATCATTTTCGACTTAACTTTTGAGTTATTTTTGCTCACTATTATTTACTCAACACTTCGATTATATGGTTTTGGAATCCACGCGAAAACAAGTCTGCAATGTTGGTTTACAACTTTACCCATTTATTTGGGAGGATGTCTAATTGTTAAATACTGTGAAATTCCAATAACTTTTGCTTATATGGTATGGATTTTTGGGTTTATCTCTTTTATACTTTTTGCTCCAGCCGATACACCCGCTAGACCTTTAATTCATAAAGATAAAAGAATCAAAGCTAAAGTTTTATCATTAATTATTTTATCAGTTTATTTTATGATTTTTTTAAACAGTAATTATTACGTGATTAATAATGCTATTCTTTATGGAGTTTTAATGGAATCTTTTTCGATTAATCCATTAATTTATAAGATAAGTAAAACTCCGTATAATAATTATAAGAATTTTCAAAAAAATATGGTTTAAATTATATGAATAAATTTAAACAAAAAGAAAAGAAGGGAGTGTCAGTATGTTCTTGGTTGATATTTTATCTGGTATTGCAAATCTATTTGCAAACTCTGTATCATCTGCATGTTATTTTGTTTTTTTCGATGAACCTGTGGTTGACAAAGACTTATTATAATAATTAACCACGCCTAAAAGGCGTGGTTTTTTCTTAATATCCTATACAATATTAGCCAGTTTACTTAAGACTGGCTTGTTCTTTATAATTATTTAATATCACAGAATTATTTTTGGTTATATTTTTATATTTACATAAATACCTAATATCCTTCTGAATATTGATTCTTAATTTATAATAATGCTTTTGTAACAATTTATGATCAGCTTTATAAAATTGTTTTTTATTTTTTATTTACCAATA
This sequence comes from uncultured Bacilli bacterium, assembly GCA_944345045.1. Taxonomy (GTDB): domain Bacteria; phylum Bacillota_I; class Bacilli_A; order RF39; family UBA660; genus Ventrenecus. The sequence continues at coordinate 3,623 of CALVMI010000040.1, forward strand.
AAACACAAGTAAATTTATTGCCACGAATAGAAGTTTTTACTTTGACGCTTTTCATCTTTAATATGGAAAATAATCCTAGTCCATGTCCCTCTTT
>CALVMI010000041.1 GCA_944345045.1 uncultured Bacilli bacterium
AAGGGTGGTGATACTGTGAATAAAAGAGAAAAATCATTTTATTTCATAATATTACTGTTGTTATTTATAATAATATTATTATTAATAAAATAAAAAAAGGCATCTGAAACAACTTAGTTGTATTCAGGTGCCAAACCATATCAATTGGGATAGCATCTGATTAGCCTTCAGATGTATCCTATAAAAATTATAATCAAATTTCTTTGATATATACATTATATATATTTTTTTTGATTTTTTCAATCGAAATTTTCATTGAATAACGAACAAATATATGCTATAGTATTTTTGCATATATTTGCTTTTTTTGTGGCAGAATAGTAATGCTTTAAATGAGGTGTTGTAATGGACAAAATAATTGTTAAAGGAGCTAGAGAAAATAATTTAAAAAACATTAATATTGAGCTTCCTAAAAATAAATTAATAGTTATGACTGGTGTTTCTGGAAGTGGAAAAAGTAGTCTTGCTTTTGATACGATATTTGCTGAAGGACAAAGAAGATATGTGGAAAGTTTATCTGCATATGCTCGTCAGTTCATTGGAAATGTTGAAAAACCTGATGTAGATAGCATTGAAGGATTAAGTCCTAGTATTTCTATCGATCAAAAAACAACGAATAAAAATCCGCGAAGTACAGTAGGAACCATTACAGAAATTTACGATTTCCTTCGTTTGCTATTTGCAAGAATTGGTGTACCATATTGTCCAAATCATCATATTCCAATCAAAAGTCAAAGTATTGAAGAAATGACAAATAAGATCATGGATTTAGAAGAAGGTACGAAATTAGAAATTTTAGCCCCTACGATTCATGGTGAGAAAGGAACACATAAAGATCTATTTGAAGATCTTCGTAAAGAAGGATATTCACGTGTACGTGTTGATGGCGAAAATTATAGTCTAGATGACGAAATAACCCTAGAGAAAAATAAAAAACATAATATTGAGGTAGTAGTAGACCGTGTTGTGGTAAGAGAAAGTGAAAGAGGACGAATTTTCGAATCAATTGAAACTGCTACAAAATTAGCTAGTGGAAAAGTATTATTTCACATCATTGGTGGCGAAGAAATTTTAATGAGTGAAAATTATGCCTGCGTAAAATGTAATTTTTCTATTCCAGAATTAGAGCCTCGTCTATTTTCTTTTAATAGTCCATATGGAGCTTGCCCAGAATGTAAAGGGTTAGGAACAAAACTGAAAATAAGTGAAGATTTAATTATTCCAGATAAAGAAAAAAGTTTAAATGAAGGAGCAATAGTTGCTTATAATTTAGATAACAATATTCATAATCAATCTATGAGGGCCGTTTGTGATAAATATCAAATTGATATGAATATGCCTATTGAGGATATCCCAAAAGAAAAATGGCAGATCATTTTATATGGCTCAGATGAACCAATTGAAATTAAATATGTTTCAAAAACAGGAAATGTTCGTTATACAAATGATTATTTTGAAGGAGTTATTCCAAACTTAGAAAGACGTTATATGGAAACCACTAGTACTTGGGTTCGTGAATGGCTTGAAGGATTTATGATTGAAATGGATTGTCCAGTATGTCATGGTACACGCCTTCAAGATAGTGTTTTATCTATTTATATTCAAGGAAAAAATATCTATGATATGACGATGATGAGCATTAAAGAACTTCGTGATTTTCTTCGCAATTTAAAACTTACTAATGAACAGGAAAATATCAGTCGTCTTTTATTAACCGAAATTGATAATCGCTTGTCATTTTTAGTTAACGTTGGTTTAGAGTATTTAACTTTGCATCGTAAAGCAGGAACTCTATCTGGTGGTGAATCACAACGAATAAGACTTGCAACTCAAATTGGTAGCAAACTTTCTGGTGTTTTATACGTTTTAGATGAGCCAAGTATTGGTCTTCATCAAAAAGACAATGAAAAATTAATCAAATCTTTACAGGAAATGCGTGATTTAGGGAATACCTTAATTGTTGTTGAACATGATGAAGATACAATGCGTGCTGCAGATTATCTAGTAGAAATTGGCCCTGGCGCTGGAACTGAAGGAGGACGTGTCGTTGCCACGGGTACTCCAGAAGAAGTTATGAAAAATGAAAACAGTTTAACAGGAAAATATTTAAGTGGTAAGACAAAAATTGAAGTTCCTAAAAAACGTCGAAAAGGAAATGGTAAATACCTTGAAGTAGTTAAAGCCGAGGAAAATAATTTGAAAAAAATTAATGTCAAATTTCCTTTAGGAAAATTTATTTGTGTAACTGGTGTTTCTGGAAGTGGTAAAAGTACCTTAGTAAATGAAATACTATATAAAACAGTCGCGAATAAACTATACCGCGCTAAAGAAATTCCTGGTAAATGCAAAGAAGTAAAAGGACTAGAAAACATCGATAAAGTAGTTATGATTAGTCAAGACGCAATTGGCAGAACGCCTAGAAGTAACCCAGCAACTTATATTGGCCTTTTTGATGATATTCGCGATTTATTTGCCAATACCAAAGAAGCCAAAATGCATGGTTACGATAAAGGAAGATTTTCTTCTAATGTTAAAGGCGGTCGCTGCGAAGCTTGTTGGGGCGATGGTGTAAAGAAAATTGAAATGCACTTTTTACCAGATGTTTATGTACCATGTGATGTTTGTCATGGCAAAAGATACAATAAAGAAACTCTTTCTATTACTTTTAAAGGAAAAAATATAAGTGATGTTCTTCATATGCGTGTCAATGAAGCAGCTGAATTTTTTGAAAATGTGCCAAAAATCAAAAGAAAAGTAGATATTTTAATGGATGTTGGCCTTTCTTACATTGAACTTGGTCAAAGTGCTCCTACTTTATCCGGTGGTGAAGCAGGAAGAGTAAAACTTGCCAAAGAATTACAAAAGAAACCAACTGGCAAAAGCTTATTTATTTTAGATGAGCCAACTACGGGACTCCATTCAGAAGACATAAAAAAATTGTTAGTTATTTTAAATCGCATTGTTGATAATGGGGATACAGTCATTGTAATTGAACATAATCTAGATGTAATTAAAGTTGCTGACCACATTATTGACCTAGGTCCAGACGGTGGTGTAGGTGGAGGTACAGTTGTGGCCAGTGGTACTCCAGAGCAGGTAAGTAAAGTAAAAGAATCTTATACAGGACAATGGTTAAAAAAATATTTAGAAAGATAGTGCTCCCTATCTTTTTTTATGTTACAATATTTTTAGAGGATATGTTATGAATAAAGGAATAGTTCGCAAAATACGTAAAGAAATAAAACGAAAAAATTGTCCATTACCAGAAAACTCAAAGGTGGTTGATGAACGAGTAAAGGCAAAAGAGATTATAAAAAATAATGAAAGAATCGTGCCTAAGTTCTTTTATGATCTTTCGTTTCATAATCGTTGCTTTTACTCTCTAGAACTTTTAAATTATGATATTGAACATTTTCATGTTAAAGGAAATTATATGTATTTATTAAGAACAATTCCTTTTTTGTACGAAAGTTTAAATTATAATACATCTTGTCGTCAAGAACTTTATGAAAAAATCCAAAATACGCGCATGAAATTAAAAAAAACATTAATCAATGGTAAAATTAAAGAACAAAGTTATAAAAATTATCAAATATTTAAAAAAATTTTAGGAAAATTAGAAATTCTTTCTTTAAAATTAGTAGAATCAATAGATCAAAAATATACGGAAAATAAAACAGAATTAGTTTATTATTTAATTTTTTCTATAAAAAATATTGAAGTATTAAAAAGTTTAACATCCAAAAATCCTCATTTAATTAATTTCTTAGATCCAAATGCTTACAAATTATTACAAAGCGTTATATCTTCATACATTAAATCTTTGCAAAATCATGTTTCTAAAGAACTAAATTTTTTTGATGATGTGATCTATTATGAACAAGTACTAGATACCTTATTAAGTCATGAACGTAACCATTTATCGGTTGGAGATTGTCGTGAGCTTGCTAAAACTTTTGAAAAGGCACTAGAGTTATATGATGGTAAAAACGCGGAAAGATATCGATATTTTATTCAAAAATGGCAATTGTTTTTCTTAAGAGAAATGAATAAAAATCTTCAAAAACAAATTCCTGAAACAAAACCAGTTTCTTTAGAAGAACTTTGTTATGAATATCAAATTCATAAAGAATTTTCCTATCCTATATTAAATGAAAGTAAAGTTCTTTGGTATCAACATAGATACGTACATCATCCTAAAGAAGTAACAAAAATTTATACAATTGATGGTGAAGGAGCTTTAGAATTAGACGATGGTTTTAGTTGTACAAAAGAAAGAGACGTGTTTCATCTAGGAATTCATATTTCAAATCCCCTAGAATATTTAGATCCTAATCATAGTCTTGTTTTTGAAGAAGCAACAAGAAGGACAACATCAATTTATTTGCATCCAGAAGCAATCACGATGTATCCAGATATACTTGCTAAAGATTTGTTTAGTCTAAATGCAAAAACATATCGTAAAGTATTAAGTTTATATGTAGATATAGATGCTAAAAACTTTTCCGTTATTGATTCAAAGATAAAGATTGAGTGTGTATATGTAGCAAAAAATGATACCTATTCTCATGCCAATCTTACCATGGAAACTCAGTTGGGTGAAAAAGACTATGTAGATACTTTAAATCATTTAAGTGAATTAATGCCTTTTTTGAATCGATTCTTTAAAATGGATGATATGTATAAAATGGTAAATAGAAAAAAAGCCAATGTTTCTAATACCAATGTAGTAGGTGAAACGAAATCCGAAAAAATTGTTGAATCATTGATGGTTTTTATGAATCAATATTTAGCTAATTTTGCTTTAAAAAATAATTTGCCATTCCTTTATCGAAATCATGAAATGAATTCATTATACAAAAATGATTTAGAACATTATAAGCAAATTTTATTAGCGGAAAAAAACAATGATTCATATATCAACGAAATAGACGTTTTAAAAGAAATGTATCCAAAAAGCTATTATAGCACCGAAAATAAAGGCCATTTTGGTTTAGGAATATCTGCATACTCTCATAGTACAAGTCCAATTAGAAGAATAGCAGATGACTATAATATTTTTATGATTAAAGAATGGTTGAAAGAAAATGCCGATGATGCCACTTGGTACCGTTATGAATTGAAACTAAAAGATGTAGCGGATCGTATTAATCATGAACGTAATGCTTTGGAGTCATTTACCAAAGAATATTATGCAAAGGGATTTCATAAATAAAAAAACTATGTTATAATTTTTGAGAATGGAGGGTACATTATGGATCCAGTACTATTTAAAATCGGAAATATAGAAATTATGTGGTATTCTGTCTTGCTTTTAATTGCCGTGATTGTAGGAATTAGTTTGTTATTACACGAAGGAAAAAAACATAGCTATCCTAAAGATTTTTTGTTTAATTTATGCTTTTGGACAATTATTTTTGGTTTCATAGGTGCTCGTGCTTACTACGTATTATTTAATTTAGAACAATATGCAAGCGATCCGATTAGTATATTTAAAATATGGGAAGGCGGTTTAGCTATTCATGGAGGGCTTATCGCTGGCCTCATTACTATGTTTGTTTATTGTAAAAAATATAATGTTCGTTTATTTAAAATTGTCGATATGGCTGTCCCAGGCGTTATTTTAGCTCAAGCGATTGGAAGATGGGGAAACTTCTTTAATATGGAAGCTCATGGAGGAATTGTATTAAGAAGTACTTTAGAAAATTTACATATCCCTGAATTTATTATAAATGGAATGTATATAAATGGAAATTACTATCATCCAACGTTCTTTTATGAGTCTTTATGGTGTCTTTTAGGATTTATTGTGCTAATTATTGTTCGTCATTATAAATATTTAAAAGTCGGTGGTCTTACATGTGTATATCTAATTTGGTATAGTGTTGGCCGTTTCTTCATAGAATCTATGAGAACCGATTCATTGATGATTGGCGGATTTAAGGCTGCCCAAATTGTTTCTTTAATATTCTTTATTATAGGTATTTTAGGATTGATGATTCAATCGCGAAAAGGAAAATTTGAAGACCTCTACAGCGAGCCAAATCATGAAGACATTCATTTTTAGGAGTAATTATGAAAGAAAAAAGAAAAAAAATATGGCTCTTTTTATTAGGAATTGTAGCTATAGGAATTTTAATTTATGATACGTATAACATGCACTTTTCTAATCACGCGAGCACGAAAAAAGAAAATTTAACGATCGCTTATGAAAATGCGGGAAATCTACTTCTTTCAGATATTCATGAAGGAAGCACGACATCACTTAGAATAACTGTTCAAAATGAAACGGATGAAGAAAAAAGTTATCAAATTCGTTTTATAGAAGTATATAATGAACTCTATTTTAAAGATAGTGTCACGTATTCTTTTAGCAAAGAAAATAAAACAGTTGAAATTAGCAGCGAAACTTTTCCTTCCGAACCGACAACGATGTACGACGGTGACAAAATTTCTCCCGGAGAATCTATTGATTATATCTTGACTGTTCGCGTCCATAATTTAGATGAATTAGATATCGGAAAATATATACAGGCAAGAATTGTTTTAGAGGAAATCTAACACTTTTTCTTGTTTTTTTTATATTTTGTTTTATAATGAAAGTAGAAAAGCAGGGAATTGGTTATGAAAAGTCAGCAAAAGCTTGTCGAATTTTTACAATTTGAAAAATCTTATTATCATCTATTTTTAGAGTTATATGAAAATAGGGAAAACGAAAAGAAAGTAAAAGAATATATGGCTTTACTTCCTTTCATGGAACAAAAAGAAAAAGATTTTTTAAATAAAATATCTTCCTATAATGAAGTGGTGGAATATGAAAGTGTTTTAGAAAATCTGTATCATATAAATATAAATAGTTGTTTTGAAATACAAAATATTACCGCTCCAGAAATTATCATTCCTGCTATGCGCGTTCAAAGATTATTAGAAAAAATAGAGGCATTTGTAGAGAACCAAGATCAAAGCGAAGTTTTGCCTCATGAATCAGTAGATATTTTACAAAATGAATATATTTATGAGCAATATCAAGCAGCTGATTGTATTGATTTTTGGCTGGAGCAAGTACAAAATAATTTTTTATGTCTTTCTAATTTTTCAGAAAAAGATTTCTATATATATCGGTATATTACTCATCATAACATTGACAAAAACTCTTTGCTCAAAAAACCAAGCCAAATACAAAAATTTTCATCTTTTATTAAGTCAGATCTTTTTATCGATGCTGTTAGTTATTATATAGGAAGAGTTTTTAACAAAGATAAAACAAATTTTTCAGTGGAAGAAAGAGCAACCGTTTTAGAAGCCTACTTATCTGCATTAGAAGAAAAAGATCTTTTGAATTTAACTACTTTTTTACAGGATTCATATCTAGACATTTCTGCTAATGAAAATATGTGGATTGAAAAAGTTGAAAAAATATATGAAAAATATCAAGTGAATTTAATTGAGGATTTAGAAGTAGAGCAAGAGCCCTTAGATATAATACCACCTTTTTTTAATTTGGAGTCTCTAACGGAAATCACGTCATCTTTAACAGAATATTTTAAAAATACGCATTATTTATTTCAATGCTATGCTATCTTAGCCACGAGAAAAACTTCATTTTCTTTTAGAACAAAAATGTATGAACAAATATCTAATTTATTAGAAAATGAAAAAAATATTCTAAAAAAAGTAAAAAACCTTGGCTCTTTACAAGCTTATGTTCGTTATTTTTATAGAGATTATACATTTCGAATTACAAATTTTAAAAAATTACTTGATGAAGCAAGTATTTGCGAACAAGAAAAAGTATTTACGATTTTACGTTTAAAAAACAAATTAAAAAAATATGTTCCAGATTTATATTATGCTGAGAATGATAATCTTGATGAGATAGAGGATTACATGGAAAAGATAGAAATTGAATATATTGACGATTGCTTATGGAAATATGAAAAAGATATAGAAAACGCTGAACAAGATATTCGAAGCTTTTTATATTTTCTTCAAAAAGAAGTACAAGATCAAAAGTATGTCGTGGCCGGTTCTTATTACCTTAGATTCATTTTTCCTGATTATGAAGAATTAAACATGATTACCGATTATACAATCTCAGATGAATTACCAGAACGAGGATTTGAAAAATCAAGTTTTTTAAATCAATATCAAGAAGAATTTACTAACTGGTCTTTAATGACAAATAACGAAATAGAAAATAGTTTTTTTAAGGCTTATGTAAAAACGCTTCAAATGAGTAGTAATCAAGCAGAAAAGAAAGAAATTAATAAACTTTTAGAAGAAGCCTATAAAAAGAAAAAACAAAATAGTATAACTTTACAAAAGAAGCTGTAAACCAGTTTCTTTTTTCTTTCATTTTTGTTACCATTATATTTGGAGTGAAAAAAATGAATAATAAAGAAATTTTAGCAAAAAATTTAGAAATCAAAGTTTCTCAAGTAGAAGCAGTTTTAAACTTATTAAGTGAAGGTGCGACGATTCCTTTTATCGCTCGTTATCGAAAAGAAGCTACAGGATCTTTAGATGAGGAAAAAATAAGAGCAATTGAAAAAGAATATACATATTTAGAAAATTTATCAAAAAGAAAAGAAGATGTTATTCGTTTAATTGAAGAAAAGGACTTATTAACACCAGAATTAAAAGAAGCTATTTTAGCTTGTGAAAAATTAAGTGATGTCGAAGATTTATATCGACCATTTAAAGAAAAGAAAAAAACTAAGGCAAGTGAAGCAATCAAAATGGGACTTGAACCTTTAGCTAAGAAAATAATGAGTTTTCCAACTACTGGTTCCATAGAACAATTAGCTAGTGGCTATAATTGTGAAAAACAAAAGGCTATTGAAGGAGCTAAATATATTATAGCTGAGTGGATAAGTGACAATGCTTATTATCGAAAATATATCAAAAAAGAAATTTGGAACAATGGCTTTATTACAAGTAAGTTAAAGAAAAATGCTGTAGACGAGAAAAAAGTATATCAAATGTATTATGATTTTGAAGAGAAAATTAAATATGCCAAACACTATCGAATTTTAGCAATGAACAGAGGAGAAAGTGAAAAGATTTTAAACGTATCTTTAGAATTTGATAAAGAAAAAATTTTAGAATATTTAAAAAATAAAATTATAAAAAATAAAGATTCTTTTGTTGTTTTAGAAGTAGAAAGTGCCATAGAAGATGCTTTAAAAAGACTAATTTATCCAAGTGTGGAAAGAGAAATACGTGCAGACTTAACAGAAGACGCTGAGAAAAAAGCTATTCTTACTTTTCAAGATAATTTAGAACATCTTTTAATGACAAAACCAATAAAAGATAAAGTAGTACTAGGATTTGATCCGGCATTTAGAACAGGATGTAAATTAGCGGTGTTAAATCCATATGGAAATGTGTTAGAAATCGCGACTATTTATCCACATGAACCTAAAAATGAAAAAGAAAAAAGTAAAGAAATTTTAACATCTTTAATTCAAAAATATGGCGTTCAAATTATCGCGATTGGAAATGGTACAGCGTCTCGCGAAAGTGAAGCATTTGTAGCGGATTCAATTAAAGGAACTAATATTTTATATAATTTAGTAAGTGAAGCAGGAGCCAGTGTGTACTCAGCAAGTCCACTAGCTATTAAAGAGTTTCCTGATTTAACCGTTGAAAAAAGAAGTGCCATTTCTATTGGTAGGAGAGTCCAAGATCCTTTATCCGAACTTGTTAAAATAGATCCTAAAAGTATTGGTGTGGGTGAGTATCAACATGATGTGAACCAAAAAGAACTTACTGAAGCTTTAGGATTTACCGTTTCTAAAATTGTCAATGAAATTGGCGTCAACATTAACACAGCAAGTACAAGTATTTTAAATTATATTTCTGGCCTTACCAAAAAAACAATTGATAGTATTATCAAATTTAGAGAGAAAAAGCCATTCACTTCTCGTGAAGAAGTAAAATCTTTACCAGGTTTCAGTGATAAAGTATTTGAACAATCTATTGGCTTTTTAAGAATTGTTGATGGTAAAAATCCGTTAGATAAAACAAGAATTCATCCTGAAAGTTATGAATTAACAAATAAACTTTTACAGCAAGAAAATATCGATTTAAAAGAACTTGGTAGTAAAGAATTTAATGAAAAATTAGCTCAAATAGATGTTAGAAAAATGGCTGCAGAGTTAGATACCGATATATATACGTTACAAGATATTGTTGAAGAATTAAAACATCCAGGTCAGGACTACCGCGATAAATTAGATGACATTGTTTTAAAAAGTGATGTTTTAACGATTCAAGACTTAAAAGAAGGAATGGAACTAAAAGGAACTGTACGTAATGTCACAAGTTTTGGAGCTTTTGTTGATATTGGGCTTCATGATGATGGCCTAGTTCATATTTCTAAAATGAGTAAAAATTTCGTCAAAAATCCAAATGATATTGTAAGTGTTGGCGATATTGTTACTGTGTATGTCTGTGGTGTTGATTTAGAGAAAGAGAAAGTTCAGTTATCTTTAATCAAAGAATGAAAAATGCACTGTTTTTTAAAAATTCAGTGCATTTTTACTTTTTTAAAGTGCGTTTTTGTCAAAAAAAGTGCATTTTTATAAAAAAAACATTAAGTTTGCACTGTTTTTTGAAAATTCGGTGCATTTTTACTTTGCCTTTTAATTTTAGAAAAAAAAGGGTATAATATGCATATAAATGAGGTGAAAATCTATGTGTGGAATTGCAGGCTTTGTGGGCAAAGAAAAAAATATGAAAAAAATAGTAAAGGGCATGACAGATAGAATTCGTCATCGTGGACCAGATGGTGAAGGTTTTTTTGTTCGTGGCGATGTTGCTCTAGCTCAAAGAAGACTTTCAATTATTGATATTGAAGGAGGACGCCAACCAATGTTTTCTAAAGATGAAAACTTAGTAGTTGTATATAATGGCGAAATCTACAATTATCAAGAAATTAAAGAGGAATTAAAAGACTATCCATGGCAAACTAACAGTGATACAGAGGTATTACTTGCTGGTTACCAAAAATGGGGGAAAGATTTACCTAATCACTTGCGTGGTATGTTTGCTTTTGCCTTATATGATATCAAAAACAAAACTCTTTTCTGTGCTCGTGATCCATTTGGTATTAAACCTTTCTATTATTATCAAAATGAGGGAAGTTTTTTATTTGCATCAGAAATTAAAGCTTTTTTAGATCATCCAAAATTTGAAAAAAAATTTAATGAAAAACTTTTATCTTCATATTTATCTTTTAGTTTTACGCCAACAACAGAAACTTTTTTTGAGGGAGTAAAAAGACTAGATGCTGGTTGTACATTAACATATCAAAATGGAGAAATAACAATTGATAAATATTATAAATTAGAATTTCCAATTAAAAAAGGAAATTATAAAAAAACAGTTGAAAAAATAGGCGACACAATGGCTAGCAGTGTTAAATATCATATGATAAGTGATGTAGAAGTAGGATCTTTTCTTTCAAGTGGTATTGATTCATCATACATAGTATCTTTAGCTAAACCAGATAAAACGTATACCATTGGCTATGATCTTCCTAGATATAATGAAAGCAATTATGCCAAAGATTTAGCCGAAAAATTAAATATTCAAAATAAACAAAAAATCATTACGAAAGAAGAATACATGGAAGTATTAGATAAAGTTTTATATCATATGGACGAACCTGCAAGTGATCCAGCAATCGTAGCTTTATATTTTGTTTCCAAACTTGCTAGTGAAGATGTAAAAGTAGTTTTATCAGGTGAAGGTGCAGATGAATTCTTTGGAGGCTATAATTCCTATCGTGAAGAAGTAGACTATTCAATTTATAATAAAATTCCGAATTTTATAAGAAGAGCAATAGCTAAAATATGCTTACATTTGCCACCTATAAGAGGTATCAATTTTTTAGTTCGTCGTGGTTTAACACTAGAAGAAAATTATATTGGTGTAAACAAAGTTTGGACAGAAAAAGAAGTAAAAAAACTTTTGAAAATTCCGGTTACGATTTCAAATCAAGAAATCACCAAACCAGTCTATGATGAATTTAAAGGCGAAAGTGATTTAGTTAAAATGCAAGCGATTGATATTAACTTTTGGCTTATGAAAGACATTTTACAAAAAGCGGATCGTATGACGATGGCCAATTCTTTAGAAGGAAGAGTGCCTTTTGTGGACAAAGAAGTGTTTGATATTGCCGCATCTTTACCACTAGAATATAAAGTGACAAAGGAAAATACCAAAGTTGCTTTACGAGATGCCGCAAAAGAAGTCATTCCAACGGAAGCATATAAAAAGAAAAAATTAGGTTTTCCAGTTCCAATCCGTGATTGGATGAGAGAAGATGATGTATATAGAACAATCCAAAAGGCATTTGTTTCTAAAGTATCACAAAAATATTTTAATGTAAAAAAATTGTTAAAAATGTTAGAAGAACACAAAAGTGGAAAAAAAGATCACTATCGTAAATTATGGAATGTTTTTTGTTTTATCAGATGGTATCAAGTGTTTTTTGAAAATAAAGACGTATAGTAATCGTCTTTTTTTATGAAAAAAACTAAGAAGAAAAATATTCACATTTTGATTTTCTATAGCCAAAGCGAAAAAAAAATAGTAAAATAACATATAGTTAAGATGGGAGATTTTATGAAAACAATTCATTATTTATATATATCGATTTTCTTCTTTTTATGCTTTTTTTTCTTATCCATTTTTATTATAAACGGAAATACAATCTTTTTTGATGTACCTTTTTATGAATGGTTAAGAGCTTTTCCATTAGAAAACTTTTTCAAATTTGTTACCGATTTTGGTGGAGTATTTTGGATTTGCCTTTTTATTTTAATCGCTCTTATTTTTCTAAAATCAAATAAAGATCGCAAACTACTAGTTGCAGTAATGGTAGTAGAGGCTGTTTCTAATATCTTGTTAAAATATTTTTTCAGTCGTGAAAGACCTGGTTTTCCACATTTAGTAGAAGAAAGTGGTTATTCTTTTCCAAGCGGTCATACAATGGCGGCAACCGCTTTTTCTTTTCTAATGATTTATTTTATTTGGGAAAGTAAATTATCAAAAACAAAAAAAGTCCTTTTGACTCTTTTATTTCTAAGTTATGTAGTCATTATAGGACTTAGTAGAATTTATTTAGGTGTTCATTTTACAAGTGATGTCATCGGCGGTTTTTGTGTTTCTTTAGGCTTAGTTTCCTTTGCGATCTTTCTTTCTCGTTCTCTTAAGTGATTTTTGCTTTCGCATTAACATTTCTAAATGAGGAAAGGCATGGACAATACGTTTGTTAAGAAGTTTTTGAGATTCAAGAATTTTATCTTTAACTAATTTTGTAATTCTTTCAGTATCATCTTTTTTAATAAGCATCTTCTTTTGAACATTGGCATTGATTTTTTGAATATCTAAAATAATTTTAGAAGAAATAATGTTATCAACAAGAAGAATAAGAACAATAAGAACAGCTAAAACAATCAATAACGTAGATGGTATTTTTTCAATTAAAGAGAGAAAAAATGGGTTAAACTTATACATAATAAGCATACCAAGGATACTAAAAGGAATCATGGTTTCCAAACAAATACGTCCATTAATATTAAAACGGTATTTTTTATAATCCCACCAACGAGTGTGATAACGTTTTTCCAAAAAATAACTCGTACAATATTCCAAAACAGAACAACTAAGTAAAATTAAAATAAAAAGGGTGACTGGATCATCTAAATATTTTTGTAAAAAAATAGTCATAATTAAAGCGCCTGTACCATATATTGGACAATATGGCCCGATTAAAAACCCACGGTTAACAAATTTTTTTTGCGAAATCAAAATTAGCAAGACTTCCATGCACCAACCTAAAAAAGAATAAATAAAAAAAAGTAAAATATATGTACAAACTAACTGCATAAAATACCTCATTCCACTTCTATTATAACTTTTTTGTCAACTAATAGTCAAGATTCAAGGGTTTTTGGCATGGAAAGCCTTTTTTGTTGTATAATAAATATATAAGGAAAGGTGGCGGTTTTAATGAAAAAGAAAACAGCAGCAGCATTACTTGGAGGTGCAGCTATCGGAGCAGGTTTAGGAATCTTATTTGCTCCTAAAAGTGGTAAAGAAACAAGAGCTGAACTAAAAGAAAAATTAGACGAATTAGTGAAAAAAGCAAAAGAAGTAGATATGGACGATGTAAGAGAATACGTAGTGCGTAAATCTGAAGAAATAGAAGCAGCTTTAAAAGACTTAGATAAAGAAAAAGTTTTAAAAATTGCTCAAAAAAAAGCAAATGAAATTCAAAAAAGTGCTAAAGAATTAGTCGAATACGTTAAAGAAAAAGGTGAACCAATGCTTCAAGAAGCTGCCGATGCCGTAAGAGAAAAAGCAATTGAAGTAACCAAAGGCGTTCTAAAAAAATTAGAAGGTTAATTTGCTTTAAAGAAATTTTTTTGCTAGAATAAATAGGAAGTAGTACAAAAGAAGTATTACTTTTTTTCTTAGGAGTGACAAAAATAAATGAACGATATACCTTTTTACAAATATGAATATGCGAAAAAAATGCTTGAAACTGAACTGGACATATTATTATCTGAATTCAAAAGAAAGCATGGGTACACACCGGTAGAACATGTAAAATCTAGAATCAAAACAATGGATAGTATTCAAAAAAAATTAAAGAAAAAAGGACAAATATTTACAGAAGAAAATGTTGAAAAATATATTTTAGATGTCATTGGTATTCGTATTGTAGTTTCCTTTTTAAGTGATGTATATGATATTGTTTCTCTAATTAGTAATTCAACAAATATTTTAATTAAAAATCGTAAAGATTACATTAAGGAACCAAAGTCTTCTGGCTATAGTAGTTATCATATGATTGTTCTTGTTCCAATTTATTTAGAAGGTTATGTGGAATATTTATCCGCAGAAATTCAAATCAGAACAGTTGCAATGGATTTTTGGGCTAGTTTAGATCATAAAATGCGTTATAAATTTCCAGAAAGAATTCCTGATGAACTACAACAAGAATTAATGAATTATGCAGAAGATATTCAAGAATTAGATCGTAAAATGTATGAAATTAATAAGGTAGTAATGAAATATGAACAAGAAAGACATTAAAAAACTACTAAATTGGTATCAAAATTCTAAAAGAGATTTGCCGTGGCGTCACACAAAAGATCCCTATAAAATATGGATTTCTGAAACAATGCTTCAACAAACAAGAGTAGAAACAGTAATTCCTTATTATAATAATTTTTTAGAAAGTCTTCCTACCATAAAAGATTTAGCAAACGTAAAAGAAGATAAACTTTTAAAATTGTGGGAAGGTTTAGGTTATTATAGTAGGGCAAGAAATTTACAAAAAACAGCTAAAATCATCATTGAAAATCAAAAAGGGACATTGCCAGATTCTAAAGAAGAACTAGAAAATCTACCTGGAATCGGACCTTATACAGTAGGAGCGATTCTTTCAATCGCTTATTCACAAGAAGAACCAGCGATTGATGGTAATGTTATGCGTGTCCTATCAAGAGTTTATGAAGAAAAAGAAGATATTTCGAAAAAGAAAGTTCGCGAAAAATATTATGTGATATTAAAAAAACTTATGAAAAAAGAAAATCCATCTGATTTTACTCAAAGTTTTATTGAATTAGGTGCTCTAATATGTACAAAAAATCCAAGTTGTACTATTTGTCCTTTACAAAACTGTTGCAAGTCTTATAAACATCATACTGTCCTAGAGTATCCTATTAAGAAAAAGAAAAAGGAGAAACCAAATATTTTAAAAACCGTATTTATTTTCGAATATCAAAATACATATATGATTCGTAAAAGAAATGAAGAAGGCATTTTAGCCAATCTTTATGAATTTCCTAATGTGGAAAACTTTTTAACTAAAGATGAATTAGAAAGCTTTTTAAAAAGGAAAAAAATAGCTTATACAAGCATACAAGAATTAGGTGAAGTTACGCACATTTTTTCTCATCAAAAATGGTTGCTAAGAGTTTACTTGATTTCGTTAAAGAAAAAAGTTTCAAATAACCTTTTTGTAACCAAAAAAGAGTTACAAGAGATTTATTCTTTACCAACTGTTTTTCAAAAAGCTTGGAATTTAAAAAAAGAATCTACCTCTCAGTTTTAGATTCTTTTTGGGTTTGATATTCCTTATAAGCATCTTTAAGGTTTTTAATTAAATCATAGGTTCCACCGGCCATTAAACCACTCATTGCAACAGCCATGCTAAAATCTTTAGTAATGATCCATTCTACAAGAGCAAACAAAAGACCAATCGTTAAGTTTTGAAGGGGAATCATATAATCCTTAAACCAACTAATCTTTTTCGCAAGAAAACCAAACAAGATTGTTACAAACATTGTAATAATCGTTAATATTTCACTTGTCATAAAATTCCTCCTTTATATAAAATATTCTAAA
>CALVMI010000042.1 GCA_944345045.1 uncultured Bacilli bacterium
TCGCATTTTTTAAATTTGAATCGTTTAATAAAATAGTCGCAGTTTCTACTTGAGAAGTTTTATTAGCTTGTTTTATACTGAAATATTTTACAACCTCTTCATGATTATTTAAAATATAAAAGTTAACTTCTGGATAGTATAAAACTTGATTAGATGGAGCAATTGCAGAAGTAGCTAATAATATTTCATATTCAAAAGAAATTGCTTTAGCATTTGACAAATCTATTTCATAATTAGTAATAAAGTGTCCTTCTCCATAATAACTCAAATCAACTATCGTGGGCTCAATTTCTTTCCATTCTAAGTATGTGTTTCCAAAAATTGCTACATCATTTTCTTTCATAGTTGTACTGCCTTCTAAACTTGGTGCAAATGTTCTAACATAGATCCATCCACCCGTATCTTCTATATATTGATCTCCATAATTATATAATTCATTTATTCCATATACAGCATGCAAAACTGTATCTTCATCTTTTAAAAATTCTTCGCCAGGCAAATATTCTACAGTTCCATTTTGAACTGTACTCCAACCTATAAAAGTATAATTTTGTTTTACGGGAATTTCTTTACTAATATTAAGACGTTTTTTTTCTTCTTTTATTTGAGGATCTATATTTCCTTCGCCACCATTAAGATTATATGTTATTGTAAATTTTTTTGCTTTTTTAAAATACAAATTACATCTTACAGGATAGTTATTTACATTTTTAATAATTGGACTCCAAGATGTATAGTCCCAAATTATATAAGCGTCATTTGTACATGTACTTTTTACTTCATCAAAAACATTTCCTTCTTTAGAAGGAATACTACTTGTTTGTTCTTCTTCTATATAGATAGCTAATTCAACATTTTGATTATTTTCAAATTCTTTTATTTCTTTACTTTTGCTCATACTAAAAAAGGTTATCAAACTTATCAAAACAATACTTATTATCAAAATTTTCTTTCTCATTTATTTTTCCTCTTTTCTAGTATACTTTTTCGTGACTTATTATGTCGCCATCATATCACAGCACAAAAAAATTACCATGATTTCTCATGATAATCTTATCACAACTACCCCCCCCCCATGTCAATTTACAGAAAGTTGACAAAAAGAAAAATCTTGCATTTTAGCAAGATTTTTTTGTCCTTTTAAACTGATCATTTTTCTAGTTTACTAGTTGATCTAGATCGATATCATTACGATCATGCTTTATTTCTTCCCAATTACTTGTTTTCTTAAATAAGCAAATAATATTAATTGGAATCCATGTTGCTATGAATAATGAGAAGAAAATAATACCTGAAACAATATTTTTTGCACTTTTTTTATTGTATTTTACAACAAATATATTCATAGCTACATTGAGTAAGTAGAATACAATAAAGAATAAAATGCCAGATGCATATAGATAAGAGAAGAAATCAAATAGTTCAACTCCTAATACATTAAAGGCAATCAAGATAATTGAAAGGAAAAATCCTAAAACAACCATCAATGGAGCCATATACATTACAAGCATATCAAAGCAAGCAATATTTCCTGTTTTAAAGAATGTTTTTAATAGTTTTGAGCCATAAGTTCTTAGACAACTTAATGTACCACTAGTCCATCTTTTTCTTTGTTTCCAACTAGCCCAGAAGCTTTGAGGGTGCTCATCATACGTGATGGCATCTTCTACAAAGGCAACTTGTATTCCTCGTAAAGCACATAAACCAGTAAATTCTGAGTCTTCAGTTAAAGTTACTGTATTAAAACCATATTGATCAACGACATTCTTTTTAATCATAAAACCTGTTCCGTTAATTGCAGCTGAACCGGAATAATTCATTCTAGCGCGATTAAAGAAGAAATTTTGAATAAAATAGAATAATGTATATGAACCGGTTAACCAGTTATCTCCCATATTTTTGGCATCTCTAAAACATTGTGCTACTTCGACGCCTTCACATAAAGCATCATTCATTCTAGCTAAGAAATCTGGATGAACTAAATTATCGGCATCAAAGATAACATAAGCATCGTAATCCGTATTACGTAGTTGTTCAAATGTAAAACGAAGTACATCAGCTTTTACTTTAACTGGTACAGTAATATCAATTACCTTAGCTCCTGCATCTATTGCAGCTTGCTTGGTATTGTCTGTACAATTATTTGGCATTACATAAATATCAAATAAACGATCTGGATATCTTTGTTTTTTCAAGCTTTTAATTAAAGATCCAATAACCTTTTCTTCATTTCGACTTGGAACGACAATAGCAAATTTATATTTTGGTTTATGACGTCCAAACATACTTTTATGATAATTTTTAAACCCAAACAAACCAGTTATAGCAAAATACATACAATATATAAAAGAAAAAGCGAATAATATATAATAAATCGTTACTACAATATTTTCCATTTCTTTTCAATCCTTTCTAAAATTGAGTCCAAAGAAACACCCATTTTTTTTAATTCTTTCGTTTCTAAGGTAATTGTTTCAAAAGAATCTTGAATTTTACTTTCTAAAAGCCATTCTATTTCATTTGTAACAAATGTTCCTTTTGTAGAATCACTTTTTAGTAATTTTTGTTTTTCTAAAAATCGATAAGACTTTTTTACGGTATTCGGATTCACTTCTAATTCAGCAGCTAATTTGCGAATACTAGGCATCTTATCGTTTGGTTTTATAGTGCCTTTTAAAATATGGTCGCGAAGTTGACTTCCAATTTGCATGTAAATAGGCACTTGACTACTTCCATCAATTTTCAATAAAATTCCCCCAATTTATACTTCCTGTATATTAATATTAGTATGTGCTTTTCTTTGAAAAATAGTACTACATCGCGTAATACAAATAAATTATAGTATATTTTGACGAAAAATGCAATTACAATTTAGTCATAATCCATTTTTGGACTATTCACTAAGTAAAAATTGATCAGCATAAATAAGCAGATAAATACACAAAAAAACTAAAATAAAAACTTGTTCATAAAGACTTAAAAGGCATAAAATCCCTATTTTTAGGCGTAATTTAGAGGAATTATATATACTATGACTATTTAATAGTAAAAATAAAGAAAATAATAAAGAAAAAGCCCAAATGACCATTTTTGTAGGTTCTATGAAAATGGAAGTTTTTGGATAATTTAAGCCAAAAGCGATAAGTGAAGCTAATGAAATACCAGAAATTAGAAGCGATTCTTTTTGTCTATTGCCAATAATTTCCTCTTTTTTCAAAAAAATACTTGCAATATCTACCAAAAGAAAAAAAATGGAAACGATTATTAAATCAATACCATAAAAAAAGGAACTAACGACAATTTTATTGCTCCAAAGAATGATTGCAGCAATAGATTTACTGATAACATAGGAAGCTAAAAGAATAAGTACTATATAGTAAAAAGATGAAAGAACTATTTTTTGTTTTAAACGAAAAAGATTATGAATAGGTATACTAATTAGGGCTAATACCATTAAAATAGCAGGAAAACTGAACAGATCATTTCCTAAAGCATAAAAATTTAAAAGATATAAAATAATTAACATGGCGATCAAAAAAAATCTAGTAATTAACTCTAATACAAAAGCTTTTTTTATCATATTCTACTCCTAATATTAGGATACACTTTTTTTAGAAAAAAGCAAGTGAATCCTTATTTATTCTTCATTAGTGATACTGATTAAAAAAAAGCCAATAATAAATAAAAGAAAAATTGGAAAGATATTGGTTGAGTTTATTAAATCAATTATTTTTAAAAGTAAAAAGAAAATGGAAGATAAAAGAAAGGCTAATATACAATTCCAAGTCATTTTTTTATATTTTTTGAAGCAAAAATTCACAACTTTAATCATTCCTAAAATGCCTAAAACTAGTCCTATACCAAATAAAATACAATATCCTATTTTACTAAAAGGATTAGAGAATAATTCTAAAATAAAAGTATAGCTTCCAAGCATCATGTAAGTTGCGGTACCGCTTATTCCGGGCATAACCATAGTTAAGGCATCAACAAGTCCTAAAAAAAGAATATATAGAGAACTTTTTAAAGAAGAATCTGGTCTAAATTCGTTAAAAGAAACTTTGGTATAGAAAAGATACATAACTACAAATATAAATAGAATTACAAACCAATCTTTAAAATTTCGTTTTCCTTTTTTTAAAATACCTGGAACAGTGCCAACAATAAGACCAATAAAAAACATGACTGTATAAACATAATATGTTTCAAAAAAATAAAGCAAGATTTTACTTCCAAATAAAACGGCAATTAGAACTCCTAAACCTATAGGAAGTAAAAAAGAGACATTTTCTTTGAAATTTTGAAAAATATGTCCTACTTTATCTAGTATTTTTTCATATAATCCTAAACTGATAGCTAGTAAAGAACCTGAAACACCGGGAATAACTTTTCCTATTCCAATTATTAGTCCTTTAAAAAAAAGAATAAGTGTTTCCATTATTTTCACCTATTCTATTTTATTCTACGAACTATTATTTTACGAATAAGAATTTATAATGTTGGAGTTAGAACGACGCGGAAAGACATGAGGATTTTTGGATTACCGCTTTCAGTTGAGAAAGCAAATATACCAGCATTCGTCCCGCCTAAATATCCACTACTTCGCCAAAAAAAGGGTTGATACAATCTAACAAAAACTCCTTGATCTTTATACCAAGAATTAATTTCACGTGATTCTTCCAAAACAGTCTGTTCTGAAAAAGGTCCTAATTCTCCTGTGCCATCTCCAAGAATTCTTCTTTGATAATCATAAGCAACATTTGAATTCAAGTTTTCATAAATATCATAATATTTTTTTTCAGGCCAAGAATAACCCGTTGTTAAACTAGTAAGACCAGATGTATCATTCTCACATGTTGGGCATCCAAAAGTTCCATTAAATCCTGAATTGTATAAACTATTTATGCCACTCATCGGATTACCATTTTGATCAAGCATTATGCCCATGACATATTCCCAGGCGCCGCCAGACATATCAAAGATTCCACTTATATTTCTTGTTGTACTAGCTAGAACACTATTTGGATACGCTGTATTACATGTTCCATCACTACAGTTTTGGTTACATTCTTCATTAGTTCCTGTATATCCACATGTAGGCTCATTATTCGCAGCATATCCTGTTACATAATCTGAATTATTGTTAATTCTTACACTTGTTGCACTTCCATAGGCGCTATGTTGTAAATATGCTACTGCTCCCCATTCTGTATTCTTCATCATATGACTATCTAAGTTTCGTTGATAATTATAGCTTGTGTAAAATGCATTGGCTACTTGTATTCCTCGCCAACTGTATGTATTTGGCTTTATGAGAATTTTACTTGAATCATTTACATTTTGCTCAGCTTCTGTTGTATTTGTTGCTCCATTATATCCCGTTTCAAACTTACCTACCCAAAATCCTGCGCTTGGAATACTTAAAAACGCTGGATGAGTCATATAATCTCCAACAGTGCAATTTCCTGTGTCTCCACTTTCCATTGGTGTTGTACATTCTCCTTCATTTGCATCACTTGTATTATAATCGCCAAAGATGATTGGAATTTCATGTACTTTCGAAGTATCTATACTTGTTAAACTATCATACTGTCCTAAATCCCATAGTTGATATCTATATTTTGGGATCCAAACAAAATAACTTTCGATGTTTTCCTCAGGAATAATTTCATTATCTGTATAGATTTCGCTTTCCTCTTTTAAGATAACCGCATTTGCCCATTGTTTCTCTTCATAACTATACCATTTACTTGTTAAAGAAGCTCTTCTTACTACTCCTTCATTATCTATCGTTACTGCTATTAACTCATCTTTTAATACTGGATCTGCTCCATTTAAGATACTTTCTTTATAAGTACTCCCAAAATACAAACTACATCTTACCGGATAGTTCTTTGCATGTAAAATCACTGGACTCCATGTAGTACTATCCCATGTGATAGATGCATTATTGGTACAACTACTTTTTTCTAAATCTAAATAATAGCCACTATTTTTTGTAGGTATTGTATTTGTTTGTTTTTCTTCTACATAGATAGCTAATTCAATATTTTCTTTATTTTCTAGCTTTTTTATTTCTTCTTTTTTTCCTATACTAAAAAATATAACTAAGCCTATCAGAAAAATGCTTACTAACCATGCTTTCTTTTTCATAAGTTTTTTCCTCTTTTCTAGTATGGAAATTCATGAATCAAAAAAATTACCATGATTTCTCACAGTAATCTTATCACGAATACCCCTCCCCCTGTCAATTTACAGATACTTGACAAACAGAAATCACTTTAATTTTCTACTTTTATATGCTCAATCGTTATGATTTCCGTATTTTGCAACACGAGTTTATAAATATCTGGAGCATCCCATTTAGTTGTAATTTCTAATTCGTTTTTAAAAGTTAAATACAAGTGATTTCCTTTATAATTTTGATTGCAAAAATTCATAAGCAAAGCAAACAAGGCTAAATGATGTGAGAAGATTGCGATTGTTTGCCCTTTATTTTTCTCAATAATTTCCCAGAAAACTTTTACCATTCTTTCTTTCGTTTCTAAAAAAGACTCACCATCAGGCATTTTATAATGCAAATCGGTTTCTCTTTTTAATTTAAATTCTTTTTGATCCATTGCAATTGTTCCGCTTTTTATTTCGCCTAGGCGATTATCTAAATAGATTGGCAAATTTAATTTTTCAGCTAAATACTTGGCTGTTGAAACTGCACGAGCATAATCAGAAGAATAAATTTTTTCAACTTGATTTAATTCTTCTATATGGCACAAATTCCTTGCTAGTATTTCTCCTTCAACGGACAAACACATATTTTTTGAATCTAAAACAAATTCATTATTTTGTTCAATTCCTTTTTTTAATTTTTTGGAATGTCTTATTAAATATACTACTGTTTTCATAATTTAATTATACTAGAAAATATTATTATTTTAAAGCAAGATTATATACTATTTTAGACAAACTTCTTTTATAAATGACACTTTGTACCGTGTTCAAGCATAAAATATTATGACAAAACGTGTCTAGGTGGTGTTGTATGATTAAAGAATGTCGAGTGAATAAGGGATATACGCAGGAAGAGCTAGCTGAAATCTTAAATATGTCTACAAGACAATTACAAAGAATTGAGAAAAATGAAGAAAGAACAACCGTTAAAACTTTAAAAAAGATTCGTAAGGCTTTAGAAATTCCTGATAATATAATGGTTCAAATATTTTATAGCGAAGAAGAAAAAGAAAAGGCTCCCGTTGCTTTATAAGGAGTCGATTTTTTTTATATATTCTTTACTTGTTAAATATATCCCTGTATATCTATTATAATACGTAGTTAAAAAACGGTCTATTTCTTCTTTATTTTCTTTTTTGATTTCTACTTTGGTTATTTTGGAAATATCTACATATTGAAACATTCGAAGTAGTTTAATAGTTTGCGGTTTGACAATTTGTTCATTATGATAACAATTTTGGCATAGAAGACCACCCGCATCACCATCGATGGTAATTATATTATGAGTATTTCCACAAAGGGCACAGGCATCTAGTGAAAGACCAACACCAAGCATAGGCAAACATTTTACTTCTAAAATACTTGCTAAAACGGCTGGATCTATCCCTTCATTCATTTTTAAAATAACAGAAATGAAAATATTAAATAGATTTTCGTTTTCACTTTCTTTATATACTTGAGATGTTAAATCACTAACATAATTTAAGTAACTTAATTTTAAAATATCTTCATGGAGAAAACGCAGCGGATCAATAACATCAACATCTTTTAATAAAGATAATTTACCTTCTTTATAATACAAATAAAAATATCCATAGGTATAAGGCATCACTAAAGCCCTCAAAGGACTTTTTAGATTTTTTACTCCTTTTGCCATTACACCTATTAAGCCATGTTCTTTGGTAAATAGTTGTAAAATAAGTGACGTTTCTTTAAAATTTACTGTACCAATAATAAAACCCGTCACTTTTTCTAACATACTACTCCACTTCTTTTCCTTTATATTTTAAATAATATTCAATCTTTCCTGTTTCTTTAAATTTTTTCCAAGCTTCTTTCTTATCCATAATATTCACTCTCTTTCTATTACTATCATGGGAGCAAAAGAAACTTTTTATTCATTTTATTTTAAATTTAATTCATCAAAACCTAATTCTTTTAAAAAGCTTGTTTTTTCACGCCAATTTTTTAAAGTTTTGACATACAATTCTAAATATACTTTTTTTTGCAACATATTTTCTAAATCAGCACGAGCTTCCATACCAACTTGTTTAAGACGCGCGCCACCCTTACCAATAACAATTTTTTTAATAGATTCACGATCTACAATAATATCGACATTAATATAAACGATATCTTCTTTTTCTTCAAATCTAGTTGTATAACAAGTTAAACTATGAGGAACTTCTTCAACTGTTTTATGTAACAATTTTTCCCTGACAAGTTCACTTGCCATGAAAGATACAGAATTTGTAGTAATCATATCTGGATCAAAATACATTACTGTATCTGTTAAATATTTCTTTATGACTTCAATTAAATGATCAATATTGTCTTTTTTTAAAGCACTTACTGGAACAATTTCCGCAAAAGGAAAAATATCTTTATACGAAGCAATGGCACAAAAAATTTCTTCTTCAGTCATTTGATCAATTTTGTTTAAAATAAGAAAAACTGGACTATTTGTTTTCTTTAACGTTTCTAAAATCATTTTATCGCCTGCTCCAAATCCACCTTTGGCATCCACGACAAACAAAATCGCATCCACATCTTTCATAACAGAATAGCTTTCTTTATTTAAAATTTTACCAAGCTTACTCTGAGGTTTATGAATTCCAGGGGTATCTAAAAAGATAATTTGAGTATCTGGCTCATTATAAATTCCTTGAATAATATTTCTTGTTGTCTGAGCTT
>CALVMI010000043.1 GCA_944345045.1 uncultured Bacilli bacterium
AGCATATCTTATTATCTCGTCAAGTTGGTGTGCCTAGAATTGTTGTTTACATGAATAAGTGTGACCAAGTAGATGATCCAGAATTACTAGATTTAGTAGAAATGGAAATCAGAGAATTATTAGGAGAGTATGGATTCGATACAGAATGTCCAATCATTCGTGGATCTGCATTAAAGGCTCTTGAAGGAGATCCTGATGCTGAACAATCTATCCGTGATTTGATGAAGGCTGTTGACGAATACATTCCAGATCCTGTTCGTGATACAGACAAACCATTCTTAATGAGTATTGAAGATGTATTCACTATTTCAGGACGTGGTACTGTTGTTACAGGACGTGTTGAACGTGGTACATTAAAACTTAATGACGAAGTTGAAATTGTTGGTTTAAAACCTACTAAGAAGACTGTTGTTACAGGAATTGAAATGTTTAGAAAGTCATTAGACGAAGCTATGGCTGGTGACAATGCAGGTGTTCTACTTCGTGGTATTGCTCGTGAAGATGTTGAACGTGGACAAGTTCTTGCTAAACCAGGAAGTGTTACTCCACATCATAAATTCAAAGCAAGTGTTTATGTATTAACGAAAGAAGAAGGCGGACGTCATACTCCATTCTTCTCAAATTACAGACCTCAATTCTATTTCCGTACAACTGATGTAACTGGTGTTATCGAGTTACCAGATGGCGTTGAAATGGTTATGCCAGGTGACAATGTTGATATGACAGTTGATCTAATTGCTCCAGTAGCATTAGAAAAAGGTACAAAGTTCTCTATTCGTGAGGGTGGACGTACTGTTGGTGCCGGTGTTGTATCAGAAATCATTGAATAATTTATAAAGAAAAGTCGATTTATGTCGACTTTTTTTAATGCCCAATCAACAAAAATAAACTCGCATATATTAATGCGGGTGATTTTTATGTTAAAAAAAATGCGAACTTTTAGTTTAATACTAATTTCCTTTTTATTACTTCTGGGGAGCAGTTATATAGATATTTTACAAAAAGAAGAAAATGATTATAAATTACAAGAAAAAAAGAGTTTAAAATATCAAGAATGCATGACAAATCCTTATTTATCAAATAAAACTTTATTAAGAATACAAACATTTTTTCAAAAATATTCATCAAATAATTATGCATTGTATTTTCAAGATCTCACTAATGAATACAAAATAGTAAAAAATGAAAATAGAAGTTTTTATGGAGCAAGTTTAATAAAATTATTAGAAGCAACATACTTAATTCGCCAAGCATTAGAAAACAAAGTGAATTTACAAACTGAAACACTTATATACAAAAGTTATCACCGAAAAGGTTATAGTCTCAAAATGGAAAATCATAGAATTGGTGAAAAAATATCTTTAGAAACATTAATCTCATATATTCTTTTAGTAAGTGATAATACAGCCCATGAAATGCTCTATGAATATATTGGTTGCGATAATCTAAAAGAATATGCTTTATCTTTAAACATAAATTTAACAATAACCAATAAAGAACATTTTGGATATTTGACGGCTAAAGAAACAAATAACATTCTAAAAGAAGCTTACAATATTATAAGTATGAATAATGAATATAGTAAATTGCTTATAAACAATATGAATAATGATTACTACAATTCTTTAAATTATAAAAATATCCATATTTTACATAAATTTGGATATCAAAATATATATTTTCATGATATCGGTATCTATAATGATGAAAAAAATCCTTACTTAATTTCTATTTTAACGACAGCAGGAGAACCAGTATCCTTTAATCTTTTAACCGAAATTCATCAAGAAATTCGTATAATTTACGAAAAAAATATAAAAGAAAAAGAAGAATACTGTAAACTATATAAATAAAAAGAAGAGCTAATTACTCTTCATCAATAGTTATTGGAATATTCTCAAAATCTTTATCAATTAAAAATTCATGAATAAACTCTTCTTGATTTTCTACTGAAATCTCTTCAATTCGATCAACACGACACTTTTCACTCATTAAAATTGCTTCAACTTTTTTAACAGCAGTATCTAAATCATTATTTACAACAACATAATTATACTTAGGTATTTCATTTATTTCGCGATATGCCGTGATAAAACGATCTAATATTTGTTCCTTAGTCTCTTTACCGCGTGCTTTAATACGCCTTTTTACCTCGGTCATACTAGGAGCCATGATAAATATTAAAATAGTTTCCGGAAACATTTCCTTAATCTGTTGAGCTCCCTGAACATCGATTTCTAAAATTACATCTTTTCCCTCTTGAAGCAACTTTTTTACTTCTTCTTTTGAAGTACCAAAATATTCACCATATCGGACCTTAGCATATTCTAAAAAATCTCCGTTAGCAATTTTCTTTTCAAATTCTTCTCGACTTACAAAAACATAATCTACACCATTAACTTCTCCTCTTCGCATGGGTCTAGATGTATAAGAAATAGATAAAGCAAGATTTTTATTTCGCTTTAATAATTTTTCAATGACACTTCCTTTTCCAGCACATGTAGTACCAGAAATAATGATAAGTTCACCACTTTGTTTTTGTTTAATCATATTTTTCCTTTCTATTCTTTCTTTGTTTTTTTATGATCAGGTTTATTAAATACTTTTGCCAGTTGTCCACTTGAGCGCAAATTCTTATATTTTAATGGTTTTATAACTAAATCATATTCTCCAATATATTCATATACTTTTGGTTTAAAATTAAGTTTAAACTCATTTAAACCATAATATGGATTCTCCTTAGTAAAGTCACCAGTCATTCCATTTAAATCTGCATAGTCGTAATCATTTTTATAATGTTCTAAAATAGTATAATGTAAAAAATAGTTTGGATCATAATTTTTATAACGAGTATCATAACCACTAATTAAAATTTGAATTCGATTTTTAAATTTGATGACTAAAGCACCAGCAATATAAATTTTTTCTTTTCGTTTATTTAATTCAGTTGAAAGTTCTACATTTCTTTTGTAAGAAACAAGTTTACGATCCGAATCCATTTTTTTATTAATATTCTTTTTAGAACTATCTTTCTCTAATAAAGAATGATAAAGGGCATTTTTTTCTAACTCATCTTCATAGATTTTTCTGGAGTTTACTAAAAATTCTTGAGAATCAATACTGACTAAGAAACAATCAATCATATCGTTACGATCAAAAACATTATAATAGTCTTTATAATAATATTCTTTAGTATATCGTTTTTTTGAAATAAAACGTTCTAGAATATCAATTCCACTTTTTTCAGCCTTTTCTAAATGCAATCCTTTTTTAATTCCTTTATTAACTTTATTACGAGCATTCTTTGTGATTTTATTTAAATCAAAATCATGTAAAGAAACCACAGCTTGAAATCGCGGTAAAAGAGATTCAAAATATATATTATCCTTAAGTTTTGTATAGCCAGCCTTTTCTAAAATATCTCTAATATCATAATTCCAATTATAAGTTTTCACTCCTGTTTTTGGATCAACTTCACTAATTGCAATTTCAGGATTGATTTTGATGAAAGTAACATGTTTCTTTTTATAATACTGCTTTAAATCAGTTGTGAAATTTTCCAAAAGTTCTTGATTAAAATAATCTAAAATGAATCCTTTTGGAGCATAACCATATTTAAAAGAATTTTTTATTTTCTTTAATAAAATAAGAGAAGCAGCTTTAATTTGTCCATATTCATTTTCATAACCAATTAAATCGAAATCATAGCCATATTCTCCCATAAGCCAAGCATAATTGATAGTTTGATAATGAGTTGCCAGAGGACTGGATTGAACAAATGAGGTAAATTCCTCTATAGTTAATTCTCGAAGTGTCATAACATCACCCCTTTTTTGATGGCATTTATTATAGCACAAAACAGAAAAATTGCAACTAATATAAAAAGTTTCTAAAAAGGAAATTGAAAAAAGCAAAAAAAATGTCGAAAAAAGTATTGCATTTGTCAAAAAAAAGTGGTATCATATAATCACTTAATAGAGATAGTATTAAAAAAGAGCGGTCTCGCTGTAATGAAAATATATTAAATTATATTTTCTGTATATTCCGCTCTTGTGAGTCAGAGTACTCACGGCTGGAATGATGTTTAATTGCGTTTGGCGATAGGCAGTCATTCTCTATCGTTTATCAAGCTATTAAGTGTTGCATGCAATGTGGATCTTGATAAGAAGTGATGACTTGTATCTGTCAATATGAGTTATGCTTTATTACCCACTAAAAGGCAGGTTGTTTTGACAGGCAACTTGTTTTTTTGTGCTGTAAAATAAGAAAATCACTCAAGCAATAAAAAACGTGATATAATTAAATCATTAAGGAGGGAATCGCGTTGTATAACGATATAAAGAAAAAAACAAAAAAGAAAAATTCTGATAATCAAGAAAGTGAATTTTTAAGTAAATTTTTTCGCCGTAGAACAAAAAGATTATTAACTGATCTTGACAGATTATTTAGAAAAATTATGTGGATAGAAATTGGGATTTCATGTTTAATTATTTTAATCGGCGCAATATTTTTGATATGGCCAGGCATAAGTGTAACTGTTTTAGGAGTCTTATTTGGTATAATGATAATAGTATCAGGCGGCTTAAATATTTACAATTACTTTAAAAGAAGAGAAATACCTTTGTTTCGCTTTCATTTAGCTTATGGTGTTTTAGCAATTTTGCTAGGAATTTTAACAATTCTAAATCCATTTGTTTTTAGTCAAACAATTACTATTTTCTTAGGTATTTGGATTCTTTATATAGCTTTAAACAAAATTGATCTTTCATTGCGTTTAAAAAAGATTCAAGAAAAAAGCTGGGCATTATTATTAGTCTCAGCAATATTAGAAATTTTTATGAGTATATTAATTTTTGTAAATCCATTTAGCAATTTAGCAATAACTCAAGTAGCAGGTGCATTTTTGATTTTATCAGGAATTGTAAATTGCATGAATGCAGTATTGACTAAAAATAGAGCTATTGATTTTATGGAAAATTTATAAGGGAAGAGCAATCTTCTTTTTTTCGTATTTGCAAATTTAATGAAAGTATCATATAATAACACCAATAGGTGAGAAATATGAAAATTGAGTCGGTAGAATTAAAAACAATTGCAGTGCGTGAAAGTCAATATCCCAAAGAAGAATTACCAGAATTTTTATTAGTTGGTCGTAGTAATGTTGGTAAATCAAGTTTTATCAACGCTTTAATATGTCGCAAAAACTTTGCAAGAACATCAAGTAAGCCAGGAAAAACACAAACCTTAAATTTTTATTTAATTAATGAATCATTCTTTTTAGTAGATGTTCCTGGCTATGGTTACACACAATTATCTAAAGAAAGCGATAGAAAAATCGGCCTGATGATTGAAGAATATTTAAAAAAACGTGAAAATTTATCTCATGTATTTATGCTTGTAGATTATCGCCATAAACCAACAGAAGATGATATAATGATGTATAATTTTCTAAAATATTATAATATTCCAATTACAATTATTGCGACAAAATATGATAAAATAGGAGCTTCAGCACGAGTAAAACAAGATAAATTAATTAAAGATACTTTAAAAATTGAAGACAGTGATTTTGTAAGATTTTCTTCTACAACTAAAAAAGGTCGTGAAGAAGTATATAAAATAATAAATGAGAGTATAAACAAATAAAAAATCCTTTTAAAGGGGACTTTGTCAATAATTTAGCGTGTAATAATAATTGTAATGATGGAACATGTAATACTGCTTATCCAAATAGTAATTTAGCTAGTACAACGGAAAATATATCTGGAGTATTTGATTTAAATGGAGGAAGTGCTGAATATGTATTTGCAGTTATGCAAGATGAGAATAACAGCCCGGTGAGTGGAAGTAATAGCATCTTTAATTCAGGATTTAATGGAACATTTAGCTGCCCAACATGCAATAACGATACATCAGGTCTTACATCGCGTACAGATGGCTACGATTGGCCAGAATCAAAATATTATGATTTATATAAGCATAATACAGATTCAAATGATTATCATCAAAGAATATTAGGAGATGCCACGGGAGAAATGGGTCCTTTTAATGAAATCACCTATAATTATGATGTCTACTCAGCAACTAAAGTCATAAGTTCTTGGTATGGAGATATAGGTAGTTTTTTCGATGAACGTATGCCGTATTTGATAAGAAGTGGACATCGACATGATGGCAAAGACAGCGGAGTTTTTTCATTCTATTTGGCATATGGATGTGCAATATATTATGCTTCCTTCCGTCTGGTTTTAACTCCTTAACAAATTGTTAGAAAACTTTCTTTTCTTACACAAAAAAATATGTTAGAATTAGTAAAAGAATACTAAGGGTAGAAAAGAGGGAAAATGAAAGTAAAAGTAATTGCTGTAACAACAGCTGATCAAAAAGTTATTGAAAAAGAGAATAAAAAGAATTTAGAGTTAATGAGTGGGTACAGTGCAAATATCTGCTATACGCAAAAAGATTGGGAAGAAATTGTCAAAGAAGATTTAGAAAAAACTGAAAATCGAATTATAGGAAATATGCAAAACAATCATCATAGTGTTTTTGGCCATGGCCACATTTCCCTATATTTAACAGGAATTCCTAAACTGCTCGCCATGTTTTTAAATAATGAACATGAATACAACACAAGTGAAAAATCTGCTCGTTACACTAAAATGATGCCATCTGAAGAAGAACTAAAAATATATGAAAAATGGGTTATAATTTTAGAAGAACAAATTAAAAAAACTTATCCAAATGAAAAATATTTAAACGATAAAAGAATTCATAAATTAGCAATGGAAAATGCTCGTTACTTTATTTCAATTTTAACTCCAACAAAAATGGAATATACAACTTCTTTTAGACAACTAAACTATATTCATCATTTTTGCTTGAAGTTATTGGAAGATAAAAGTAACAACATACTAATAGAGCTTTTAAAACCAAGTGTTGAAGAATTTGCTTATAATTTAGAAAAAACGGGTTATATAACAACTGATTTAAAAGATTATCGCAACAGAAGTTTTAGTCTAATCAAAGATAATAATGACTATCCAGAATATTTTGGTAGATGCTATAGTACAAATTATCTAGCCTCTTTTGCTGAAGTAGCTCAACAACAAAGACATAGAACACTAGATTATTCGATTTCTTATCCAAAACTAATAAATTACTATATTCCACCAATTATTGAAGAAAACGAAGAATTAAAAAAATCTTGGTTCAATGATATGTATTGTTTACAATCTAAAAAAATGATTCCTCAAGCCACATTAGTAAACGTAAATGAAACGGGAAAATATGAAGACTTTATTTTAAAATTACAGGAAAGATTATGTACGGCTGCCCAACTAGAAATAACTGTTCAATGCAAAAAAACTTTAGAAAAATACATCGCTTCCTTACGACAAGAAAAGGATATGCGTTTACAAAATATTTTAACAGAATTAGAAAATATGAATAAAGGCGCTAGGTGTCTTTCAGGATATAACTGCACTGAACCATGTCAGTTTAAAGAAGGAATAAATTTAACAAGAAAAATATAATCTTGCCATTTCCTATATTTTATGATAAATTAATAACGAATTGGAGGCATGAAAATGGCAGAAATCTTAGAAACCATTTTATTAGTTATCTCAGTATTACTAATCGTTTTGGTTTTATTACAAGGAAATAAAGCAAGCGATGCTGGTCAAATTATTACTGGTGGCAATGATAAATTATTTGGCGTAGTAAAAGAACGTGGTATGGAATTATTTATTACACGTTTAACCGCCGTATTAGGAGCAGCATTCATTATTATTTCATTAATTTTATTTTTAATGTAGAAGCAGTCATATAGACTGTTTTCTTTTTTGTAAAGTTTTTCGACATCTCTTGTTTGTAGGGAAAGATAACGTTATAATAGTAATGGTGATACTATGAAAGATCAAGTTTTGAAACTTTTAGAAAATGTTCATGAAGCAAAAGATTTAATCGCGATTAATGATATGCTTAATTTAACAACTGCCGAAGAATTAAAAGAATTATCTGATACTTTAGACGAACTAGTAAATGAATATGTGGTTTTTAAAACAAAAAAAGATAAATATATTCTTTTGAAAAATTGTCCAAATTTAAAAATAGGTAAATTTTCAGCAAATAAAAAAGGCTTTGGTTTTGTCATATTAAATAAAGAAGATGATTTATATATTGGCGAGAATGATATAAACGGAGCTATTCAAGATGATATTGTTTTAGCTGAAGTAACAAGAAAAGGCGTTAAACCAGAAGGACATATTATTAAAATCTTAAAAAGAGAACTTCATAATTTAGTAGGAGAAATTATTGAGACAAAAAAAGGTCTTGATGTAAAACTAGATGAAGAAAAACTTGACTTAGAGTTAAAAATAGATAAAGAATCTTTAAAAAATTGTGTTCCAGGACATAAAGTACTAATTAAATTAGTTAAAGAATTAGGAAAAAAAAGATATCTTGCGAAAATCATAAAAATTCTTGGTCATAAAGATGATCCAGGAATGGACATTTTAAGTATTGCTTATAAATACCAAATTGACCCAGATTTTGGCCCAGAAGTAGAACAAGAGCTAGAAGATATTCCAACAGAAGTAAAAGAAAGTGAGCTATTAAATCGGAAAGACTTAACTAGTTGGCAAATATTTACCATTGATGGCGACCATACAAAAGATATCGATGACGCAATAAGCTTGACAAGAGAAGGCGAAAACTACATTTTAGGAGTTCATATTGCCGACGTCTCTAATTATGTTAAGGAAAATACAGCCTTAGGAGATAAAGCGTATGAAAGAGGAACTTCAAACTATTTAGCAAATACTGTTATCCCAATGCTTCCTCATAAATTATCTAATGGAATATGTTCTTTAAATGAAGGGGTAATAAGATTAACCATGTCTTGTGTCATGAAAATAAACCCAGCTGGTAAAATTATTGACTATGATATATTTGAGTCTTACATCAAAAGTTCAAAAAAAATGACCTATTCAAAAGTAAATGACATTTTAATGCGTGATATAATTGACCCAGAATATGAACCCTTTGCAAACACTTTAAAAGAAATGAATGAACTTGCTCATATTTTACGAAAAGAAAAAATTGCTCGTGGATATATTGATTTCAACTTAAGTGAACCAGAAATTATTCAAGATGAAAGTGGCAAAGCCATTGACGTTGTCAAAGTTATAAGAGAAGACGGCGAGAAAATGATTGAAGATTTCATGATTGCAGCCAATGAAACAGTTGCAAGTCATATTTATAATATGGATTTACCATTTATCTATCGTGTCCATGGAGAACCAAAAACAGAAAAAATTGATGACTTTGTAAATTTATTAAAATTATTAGGTTATCAACTACAAACGAGAGTAATTGATTTAAACCCTAAAACTATGCAAAACATTTTAAAAGAATTAGATGATAAACCAGAATTTACTATTCTTTCTTCAATGCTTTTAAGAAGCATGAAAAAAGCAGAATATTCAAAAGAAAATACAGGACACTTTGGTCTAGCATCAAAAGCGTATACCCATTTTACAAGTCCAATCCGAAGATTTCCAGACTTAACTGTTCATCGTTTATTAAAAAAATATTTAGTAGAAAAAGATTTTTCAATGCAAACAATTGACTATTTAAATAACAATCTAGTGACAATCGCTGAACATTCTTCTGAAAGAGAAGTTGCCTCTCAAGAAGCTGAAAGAGACGTAGCTGATATGAAAATGGCTGAATACATGGAAAGTCATATTGGTGAGTGCTACGAAGCCATTAT
>CALVMI010000044.1 GCA_944345045.1 uncultured Bacilli bacterium
ACAACAAAAACAATAGAAGAAATAAATCGTTCTAAAGCACATAAACCTGCTCCTGATCACCCATGGAAAAGGTATAAAAAGAACTAGCTCCCAAGGTTAGTTCTTTTTTAGACATTTTTATTTACCAACTACTCAGCAATAAATATTGCATGTTGATTGTTGAGACATTTTCATTTACCAACTAAACAAAAATTTGAGACATTTTCATTTACCAGTCACAAGTTAATTTAGCTACACTTTCAATTTCTTGTAATTCAAATCTATACTTTTGCTTTACATCAGGATATTTCTTATGATCTACTTCACTTAGAAACATATCTAAAGGGCGAATCCATAAATTTCCTTCACCATATAATTGTCTATATATTACATATTTCTCTTTTGTTTCAGAATGTGTAGCAATGTCTATAACAAAATAGTAATCTCCTTTAAAATGTTTATATACACGGTTAATTTTTACCTCTTCCATTCTTATTCCTCCCTTATTATAATGGTGTTTGTAATCAAAATCAAATTGTTAAATAATTTGGTTTTCAAATTCAGCAATTTTCCATTCTTCATTTTCTTTTTCCAAAATCAAACGATACTTTGTATCTCTTGTACAATTATCCGGATTATTTTCGTCACATAATTTAATATGTTCAATAGCCGTTATTTTTTCATTTGTTGCTGATTCTAAAATTAATTGTTCTTCATTCACATCATAAAAAGCAGCGGCACTATTGTATGATGCTTCGTCAAAAATATCCTTTCTCACTACATAGACTGGTTCGTTGATATTTGTTATATCCTGATCCACTGTTATTTCTTCCATTTCGCTTCGATAAGTCTCATATAAATCAGATGTTAAAATTGCAGATAACTCTGTCAAAAAACTTTCTGGAATAGCCATAAGTGTCTCATCATCTTCTTGTGTATAACTACTATTTATTTCACTTACGATATAATATTGAGCATTTTCTAAAAGATTTTTAAGGCTTGTTCTTTTTTCTTCTGTTAATGAGCGAATTTCATTTTCTGATAAATCGCTACTATTATGAAAAATAATATCTTCTTCTATATCCTGATTTGTATAATCTTCAAAGATCTCTTCTCTTTCCTGATTAAAATTAAACGTTGTTAATAAGATTGCTGCAAAAAGAGCAATTACAACAGCGCCTACTCCCAAGGTAATCCATTTTTTTCGAGTCATACTATCCCTCCTTTAAAAGATTGCGTACTTTTCCTCTAATTCTTTGTATTGTATTATCAATTTGTTTTTCATTTTTGTCAAGTGCTAGTGACATTTCTTTATAATTAAATCCTTTTAACAATAAATCAAATACTTCTTGTTCTGATATGGATAGTTGACTCTGAATCTTTTTTATTAATTGTTGTTCATTTTCCATCGCGCTAAATTTATCTAATGGATCTGACTTTTCATCTTTAATTAAATCCATTAATCGAGCTCCTTTTGTGACATAGTCATAATCTAAAGATAAATTAGAAAGTTCCATTTGATTTTTATCTGTTTGAGCTTTACGAATAGCATTTATTAATCTTCTTTTTATACATAAGGAAATAAAAGTTTTTAAACTTGCATCTTTTTTTTCGTCATAGTTATTTAGCGCATTAGCAAACCCAACATTTGCTTCTTGTAGTAAATCTGCATAATCTACTCCATATTTACTTGCTGCTGAAGCATATTGTTTCACCAAATATTTGATTAATGGTTCATATTTTTCATATAAACTATTTCGTACTTCTTCGTTGCTTTCACTTATCATGTCAAATAAAAACTCATCATCTTCATTGTACTTCAAATTAATCCCCCCATTTTAAATAATAATATTCCTGCTGCTACAGAAGCATTTAAACTGTTTACTTCCCCTTTCATTGGAATTTTTATGATCTCATCACATTTGGATGTGACAATATTACTCATACCTTTTCCTTCGTTTCCTATAATCAATACTTTTTTACCGTCAAAATTTATTTCACGACAATCTTTTCCATTCATATCTGTACCATATACAAAATATCCTTTGTCTTGAAGTTTTTTGATTGAATCTGCAATATTAGTCACTTTAATTATTTTGACATTTGCCGTTGTTCCAACGCTGGTTTTAATTACCGTATCGTTTACGCTTACACTACGATCTTTTGGAATAATAATACTTTTTACTCCTGCGGCTTCAGCAGTTCTTATAATCGCGCCAAAATTATGTGGATCTTCTAAATGATCTAAAATTAAAACAAATTCCTCATCTTTAATATCATTTAATGAATAATAAGAATACTCTTCTCTTTCAATAACAACTCCTTGATGATTTTTGGAACACATTTTATTTAATACGTCATTAGAAGTTATTACATAATGAATTTTATTTTCTTTTAAATAGTTTTTAATATCCGGATCATTTTTTGCATTGCTTATATACACTTTCTTTATTTCCTTTGGATTCATCATCAATAATACATTTTTTCCATAAGCTAGCATAATTACCCCTCCAATTAGAGTTATTATACCATTATTTTTAATGAGTTTCAAATTGCAAAAATA
>CALVMI010000045.1 GCA_944345045.1 uncultured Bacilli bacterium
TTTTTGCAATTAACAGGAGGAATACCAACGGCAGAAACATATGAAAATGTAATGTCCATAATAAATCCACAAGAATTGCAAGAATTTTGTATGTATGCATATGAAGAATTGATAGAAAAAGCAAGAAAGAAACGGAGACATATATCATTTTGACGGAAAAGTAGAACGAGGAAGTGGAAGAAAAACAAATAAGGAAGGAAATAAAATAAAACCATTAAATGTATTAAATGTATATTCCGAAGGAACAGGAATATGTGTAGACCAAGAAATGATAGAAGAAAAAACAAATGAGATAACAGCAATACCAGATGTAATAAAGAGATTAAATTTAAAAGGAATAGTATGTACATGGGATGCTTTAAACACGCAAAAAGAGACAGCAAAAGCAGTAATAGAAGGAAAAGGTGATTATGTAGGAGCATTAAAAGGAAATCAAGGAAACTTTTATCAAGATGTAATAGATTACTTTGATGAAGACAGATTATTAATAATACAATCAGGATATGAAGGAGGATATGCATTATCAAGGGAGAAAAGTCATAGTCAAATAATAACATATGAATATTATCAAACAGAGAAAGTAAAGTGGTATGAAGATTATAAAGATTGGGAAAAACTAAGAAGTATAGGGTTAGTGGTAAAAACAGTAGAAAACGCAGAAGGAAATAGAACAGTAGAAAAGAGATACTATATATCAAGTTTGTTATTAGATATAGAGTTGTTTTCAAGAGCAATAAGAAGTCATTGGAGTGTAGAAAATAAATTACATTGGCAAATGGATTTTACATTCAAGAGCGATAATAACACAACAGTAGAAAAAAAAGCTGCGTATAATTTGCAAATAATGAAAAAGAATGCGCTAAGTATATTAAATATGGTAAAAGAAGAGTATAAGTTAAGTATGAGGAAGATACGATTTAAAGCATGTTTAAATCCAGAAATAGAAGTACCAAAAATGTTCTATATAGCAAAGAAAAAAGGGTGGAATTTCGATAAGGTGAAAGCGTAGAGTTTTAATGTTCCAATACTTCTACGCTTTTTTAAAAATTTTTCATTCTTTTGTCCTGGCTTTATTAGCGATAAAATTAAAAATAAAAATACTATAATTAATTCGTTAATAAAGCGAATGAGGTATAATATGAAAATAACAAAATATAATGAATTTAGAAATATATCTGGAAATAAATTGAGTGAGTTAAGAAAAGCAAATAAAATGTCTCAACAAGAGTTAGCTGAAAAATTGCAGTTAGAAGGCATTGATTTAACTTCAAAAGAGATTTCTAAAATTGAAAATAACAAAAGATTAGTACAAGATTTTGAATTATTTGCTTTTGCCAAGATATTTAAAGTATCTGCAGATGAATTTAATACTGAAAATAAGTAAAAAAATTCAGAGTTTCTGAAAAAATTTACGAAAATACTGTACTTTTTTCAAAATTTAGTGTATAATTTTAATAGATAAATGAATAATATATATTATAAATAATATTATTTACTGGGTCTGAAATAGTTTTAGCTTAAGTAGGACCTGACCCGTGCTGACGGTAGCCGTCGCAAAAAGCCATTCAAACGAATGGCTTTTTATTATGCAATAACAAGGTTTTTGGGTACCCACTCGCAATTTTTAATTGCGTAGTGGGTCAAGTTCTTATAATCTCTTATTTTTCAATTTCCTTTTTATGTATTCAATTTCTTTATTTGTAAAGAAATACTTTTCTGCTTTAGTAAACGGCATATTATTATGAAATTTGTAATATAATTTATCAACAAATGTTAACATATCAGAGACTTGAAATAGTCTCTTTTTTAGTGTGATTAAATTCAATTCTTCTTTCTCCTCTTAAAAAAAAAAAAAAAACAATATCAAGAATTGTTGCTAAAGTCTCTTGTCCATTATCATAATATATGACAATTTTTTCAAACGAATCAAAATAACTTTGATTTTCTTTTATGAATTTATTTATTTCAATAGATATGGCTTTATTTAATTGGCTTTTATTATTCATATAACGTTTATCTAATATTATAGTTTTTAATTTTACAGGTACTTTTCTTGCAAAATTAAATATTGTCCAAAATATTTTTTGTCTTTGCTCTAAATTAAATGTAGAATAATCATCTCTTTTCGCTATTAGATAAGCTAAATGGAGCATACCATTATAGTTTTGCTTATTTAAACTATCATTCAAATATTGTAATTCATTTGTTATAGGATTATCACTTTCATGTATTGTAAAAGACACAGCATATAATTCTGAACTACCTTTTGCAAATCCAAAATCCCCACTTTCGTCAATGAATATGTTAAGTCTTCGTTTTATATTAATCACCTACTTTGAGTTATGTTTCGTTTTTAAAATCATTAAAATTTAATATGTTTTGTTTTATTTTTAAATCTATCTTTTCATCTAAATAGTCTAAAGGTAAATTTGATAAAACTAACAAATCTTGTTTTGGAATATTTATACTCTTGTTTATCTGATCTTTAGTTTGTAAATTATTAATTATAATGAGCTTTATTGCATTAGATAACAACTTTGGCTTTTCTATAGCGATAACATCATCTAATGGCTCAATTGTTCTCCACTTTTTTAGGCTTATTTGTTTTCTCAAATATAAAACTTGACTATCACTAAAGATTCCTAGCTCTTTACATCTGTATATCATTGCTGCAATAGACACTTTCCATCTAGATTTTAAATTAACAAAATGGTCTAAAGATAATGCTAATACTTCATTACTGAATTCTTCTCTAGGCAGTAAAAAAGCACTAGCAAACATATTAGCTTCTTTTTCAATTCGGTCTAAAATTTCTTTATTTTCAAGTTCTTCTTTTGTAATTTCAGAATGCAATATTAAGTGTCCTAATTCATGAGCCAAATCAAACCTTAATCTACATGCAGAAATAGCATTTGTTCTGATAAAAAATATTGCTGTATTATTTATAACTTCTGAGCAAGCATCTACTTTTACATTATTGATATTACTATTACACAATATAATACCGTTTTGTTCTAATAAAATAGATAGATTATTGATAGGTCCTTTTCCAATATTCCAGTATTCTCTCAGTTTATCTGCTATATCTTCTATTTTATATAAATCTAAATTCTCTAGTGATTTTTCTTCAAAATCTGGCAGATTTAGTTTAGGAAATTCAATAAATTCATTTATATATTGATAAATATAATTTGTCCACTTTATTCTTATTTTTATTTCTTCTCTAACTTGACTTTCTGCTGATTTTAAACTTCTAAAAAATATAGTTCCGTAATTATTGCTTGAATCTTCATTATTAAACATAAAAAAGTTAATGTCAAAATTTAAAAAATTACAATACTTTATCATTGTTTCAGAACTAGGAGAAGACTGCCCTAATTCATATTTTGAAATAGTTTGTTTTGAAATTCCTATTTTTTCGGCTAAAGCTGTAACTGTATATCCTCTTGCTAAACGAGCTTCTTTTAATTTTTCAGGAATTATTTTTAAATTTTTATTTTCCCTTAACATTAATTATTCCCTTCCTTAATACTTTTTCTAATTTTTAACGTATTATCTGGTAATTCTTCGTCATTATTTTTAATAACACTTAATTCTTTAAGTAAGTTCAAATTACATTCCCATGTTTTTCCATCTGCTGAAGGTATTCCTAACATTAGACTTTGTAATTTTCCATCTTCACAAACATGAGTCAATAAAATATGTTTTTTATTAGGATTTTTTTCCGTATCAAAAAGAGAAATTTGATTATTAAAAGACAAATTTTCTCTAAACTTTGCTTTCCTAGGCATCATATTTTCTTTAGATACCCTAGAAACAGTAATTATAGCATTTTCAGTTTCAAATTCATAATGAGTACAATTCTCTGCACAATTTTTACATTCATTATATTTAAAAGGTAAAAATTTATTTTCGATTTCATTTTTTATTTGCTCTTCAACTTTTAAGTTTCTTATATAAGTAAGTGTTTCATCGCCTTTTTGAGATGTAAAAGCTGGATCTGAAAGTTTTAAATTTTCAGTATCGGCATATGCTCTTGAAAATGTTCCTATTAATTTTTGTCTCACATTATATGGTATCTCATCTTTTAAAAATTTTTCTGCATTCATTTTATCAAGTCCTCTCTAATTTTTTATATTGCTATTATACTATTGCCAAAACATGTTGTCAATATTTTTGAGAAAAAATATAAAAATTGTCGCAGAAACATTTGTTCACCTATTTTCTATCATCCACTTATACAACTCATCTTCTGTAACTTTACCTTGCTTATAATCTCTTATTTTACTTTGTGCAAGTTTTTTCCAACTATCAAAATCCTTTTTTAATTTTTTATTGTTATCACTTCTAGCAACTTCCATAAATTTCTTCTGATATGCTTTTCTATATTCTAATAAAGCTGGTATTTTTTCTA
>CALVMI010000046.1 GCA_944345045.1 uncultured Bacilli bacterium
ATCCTCAATACTCATTAAGAATGGTTTACCTGTACCGCGTTCAGGGGATTGCATGTGCTCATCAACAGCTCTCATTAAATCACGAATTGATTGTTCAGCTTCAGGATCTCCTTCAATAGCTTTTAAATCTGATCCACGGATAATAGGGCAATTTTCACCATCATAATTGTATTCAGTGAATAATACACGAATTTCCATTTCAACTAAATCTAATAGTTCAGGATCATCAACTTGATCACATTTATTCATGTAAACAACAATTTTTGGAACACCAACTTGACGAGATAATAAGATATGTTCTCTTGTTTGTGGCATTGGTCCATCAACTGCTGATACAACTAGGATTGCGCCATCCATTTGAGCAGCACCTGTGATCATGTTTTTAACATAGTCAGCATGTCCTGGGCAGTCTACGTGAGCATAATGACGTTTTTCAGTTTGATACTCAACGTGAGCCGTATTAATAGTAATACCTCTTTCTCTTTCTTCTGGAGCCTTGTCGATATCTTCATATGCAACATAGTTTCCAAATAATTTTGTAATAGCTGCTGTTAATGTTGTTTTACCATGGTCAACGTGACCAATTGTACCAATATTAACATGTTCTTTTGAACGATCAAATTTTTCTTTTGCCATTTGATTTTTTCTCCTTTCACTTATTTATTTTATCTAATGCTTGAAGTAAATTCAAGTATTATTTTTAGTTAACACTATTTTTCTTAATAATTTCTTCTGAAATCGATTTTGGAACTTCTTCATAGTGATCTAATTCCATGTTGAAGTTTCCACGACCTTGAGTATTACTACGTAAAGTCGTTGCATAACCAAACATTTCAGCAAGTGGGACCATAGCAGTGATTGCTAAGGCATTTCCACGTGATTCTTGACCAAGTGGACGGCCACGACGGCTTGTTAAATCACCCATAACATTACCCATGTATTCATCTGGTACTGTAACTGTAACTTTCATGATTGGTTCTAGTAAAACAGGTTTACATTTATTTTTCGCTTCTTTTAATGCCATTGATGCAGCAATTTTGAAGGCCATTTCTGATGAGTCAACATCATGATATGATCCATCAAATAATGTTGCTTTAACATCAACCATTGGATATCCGGCTAAAACACCACCCGCCATAGCTTCTTGTAATCCTTTATCAGTTACTGGAATATATTCACGAGGAACAACACCACCAACGATTGCATCAACGAATTCATAACCTTTATCTTTATTTGGTTCAAAACGAATCCAAACATGTCCGTATTGTCCTCGACCACCGGATTGTTTAATGTATTTACCTTCACATTCGCCTGTTTGTGTTAATGTTTCACGGTAAGCAACTTGAGGGCGACCAATATTTGCTTCTACGTTAAATTCACGTTTCATACGGTCTACCATGATATCTAAGTGTAATTCACCCATACCACTGATAACTGTTTGACCAGTTTCTGGATCAGTTTTGTATTTAAATGTTGGGTCTTCTTCAGCTAATTTTTGTAAAGCTGTAGCCATTTTTTCTTGATCAGCTTTTGATTTTGGTTCAATAGCTTCATCAATTACTGGTAATGGGAATTCCATACCTTTCATGACTGCAGGATTTTTTTCATCACATAATGTATCAGCTGTTGTAGTATTTTTAAGGCCTACTGCAGCAGCAATTTCTCCACAGTATACTTCAGAAATCTCTTTACGAGAGTTGGCATGCATTTGTAAAATACGACCAATTCTTTCTTTTTCACCTTTTGTACTATTAAGTACATAAGAACCGCTTGCTAAATGTCCTGAATATACACGGAAGAATGCTAAACGTCCAACAAATGGATCGGTCATAATTTTAAATGCTAAAGCTGTGAATGGTTCTGAATCACTTGGATGACGTAAAATATCTTCACCCGTTTTTGGATTGAAACATTCAATAGCTTCAACATCTGTAGGAGCAGGCATGTAATCAATTATTGCATCAAGTAATAATTTAACACCCATGTTTCCTAATGCTGTACCGCAAAGTACAGGGAAGAATTTAACTTCAAGTGTTCCCTTACGAATTGCTGATTTAATTTCTTCAACAGTAAGTTCTTCACCATTTAAGTATTTTTCCATTAATGCGTCATCAAATTCAACAACTTTTTCAACTAAGTCATTGTGTTTTTCTTCTGCTAACGCTTTTAGATCTTCTGGAATTTCAATTTCTTTAGCATTTTCTGCTTGTTCACCATCGTATTCATAAGCTTTCATAGTAACCAAGTCAATAATACCTTTGAAATTATCTTCTGCTCCAATTGGCCATTCAATGGGTTTTGTATCAATACCTAAACGAGATTTTAATGTACCTAATGAGAATTCAAAATCTGCTCCCATTTTGTCCATTTTATTTGCAAATACCATTCTTGGAACTCTAAATTCGTCAGCTTGACGCCATACGGTTTCAGATTGAGGTTCAACACCTGCTTGAGCATCGATTAAGCATACTGCACCATCTAATACTCTTAAGCTTCTTGAAACTTCAACAGTAAAGTCTACGTGGCCTGGGGTATCAA
This sequence comes from uncultured Bacilli bacterium, assembly GCA_944345045.1. Taxonomy (GTDB): domain Bacteria; phylum Bacillota_I; class Bacilli_A; order RF39; family UBA660; genus Ventrenecus. The sequence continues at coordinate 2,539 of CALVMI010000046.1, forward strand.
TAATATTGAAACGATATCCTTTCCAGTGAGCGGTTGTTGCGGCACTGGTAATTGTGATACCTCTTTCTTTTTCTTGTTCCATCCAGTCCATTTGAGATTCACCATCATGAGTCTCGCCAATTTTATGTGTTACACCTGTATGAAACAAAATACGTTCCGTACAAGTTGTTTTTCCGGCATCAATGTGAGCCATGATTCCTATATTTCTAACTTTGTCAATTGAGACATCTCTTGCCATAACTCACACTCCTACCATCTATAATGAGCAAATGCCTTATTTGCTTCAGCCATTTTGTGAGTATCCTCACGTTTTTTTACTGCGCCACCCGTTCCATTAGCGGCATCGATAAGTTCGTTAGCTAGGTTAATAGCCATTCCCTTACCACTTCTATTTTTTGCGTAATTTACGATCCATCTTAAAGCTAATGCTTGTCCACGCTCGTCACTTACTTCAATAGGAACTTGATAGTTTGCTCCACCAACACGACGTGATTTTACTTCTAGTGCTGGAGTTACATTTTTTAAAGCATCTTCATAAACTTCCATTGCTGGACGACCTGTTTTTTGTTCAACTATGTCAAATGCTTCGTAAAGAATTTTTTGAGCTGTTCCTTTTTTTCCATCTTGCATAATTTGATTGATCAATTTTGTTACTACTTTAGATTTATAAATTGAATCTGGTAGTACATCTCTTTTTTCTGCTCTTCTTTTACGCATGATTATTTCCTCCTTCTATTATTTTTTTGGTTTTTTTGCACCGTATTTACTACGTCCTTGTTGACGGTTTTGAACGCCTTGAGTATCAAGTGTACCACGAATAATGTGATAACGTACACCGATTAAGTCTTTAACACGTCCACCACGAACTAATACAACGCTGTGTTCTTGTAAATTATGTCCTTCACCTGGAATATAAGTATCTACTTCTCTTCCGTTAGATAATCTAACACGTGCATATTTACGCAAAGCTGAGTTCGGTTTCTTAGGTGTTTTAGTTCCAACACGTGTACATACTCCACGTTTTTGAGGACTATTTGTTGTTGTTTGTTTTCTTTCAAGAGTATTGTAACCAACGTTTAAAACTGGACTTTTACTCTTTCTTGTTTTCTTGCTTCTTCCTTTTTTTACAAGTTGATTAATAGTAGCCATGATAACTCCTTTCTATTTACACACACCCTGGTGTATCGTAATGCTCTTTAAATAAGGTTTTACCAAGGTAAAACCCAGATTTAAAAATCAAAATTATGATATCATTAAATTCTATGTACGTCAAGAGCTTTTTATTTCTTTTATTCTTTATATCCTCTTGTTTTATAATCACCACATTGGATAAAAGCTTTTATGTCTCCTTCTTTCATAGAAACATAACCTTCACATTCTTTTTCATTTACTGTAACTGAACTAATGACTGCCTTTTCTTTTAATTCATTTAAACTTATTTTTTCTAAGTTGTTGTTTAAAACATATTCATGTGATTGTTCTACTAATAAGCTTTCAAATTCTTTATATTTTTTAGTTTCATTTTTATAAACAAAACCAAGAACTGTAACACCTGCTAAAGCTAAGAACATAATCAATCCCCAGATAACACTTATTCTTTTCATTTGTTTTAAATCAACATTTTTCATACATTAATATCCTTCTGTCTCGTAATTATTGCAGGAAATATATGATGAGAATGTATTCTTTTCTATTAAAATATATCCGGAGCAAAAATCTCCATTTACAGTTAAATCTTCTTCGGTGATATATCCTTCATCTAGCAGATCTTCAGAAATGATAAGATTACCGTATTCTTCGTGACGACGATGAAAAACTCTGGCAGCTTCTTCTAGCTTGTCTTCTACGTCCACATATGTTTTAGGAGCAGTATCTGGCTTTTGTGTTTCAGTTAGACCATCGTATAAGTTATTTATCATTACCGCGACAAATAGTACGCAAAAGAGGATGCCAGCACATATAAAAAGCATCTCTCTTAGTCCCCAACCATGATTGTTTAAAGTCATTAAATTCCTAATTCCTTTTCTGCATCATTTTTAATAAATGCTGGTCCAAAACCTGTTTTAGATTCGCCACTTTTTGTGTAAGTATAATATTTATATCCAAAACTTGTACAACTATAATATGTTGCTCCTGCTTCAACTTTTGTACCATCACTAACTACAGTTCTTTCATTCAAACAAACAAGTGGTTTCTCACCATTTTGAGCTCGAAAATAATCTGTCACAAACAAACCCATCCATGCTACAATGACAATCAAGATAAAAATTTTAATGATTGTAAAAATAACTTTTTTCATACACTTCCTCTTTTCTTATTTTAATTATATCGAATTTTTCTTTTTTAGACAATAGAAAAAGTAGGAGTCTTTTATCCTACTTCGTTAATTTTTCCGTTAATATTTCTTTTACTTTTACTGGATTTGCTTGACCTTTTGTTTTTTTCATGACTTGTCCTACAAAATAATCAAACATATTTGTTCTTCCTTGATGATAAATTTCGATTTGAGAAGGATTTTCGTCTAACACTTCGAGAATTATTTTTGTCAATACTCCTTCATCAGAAATTTGAAGCATATTTTTTTCTTTCATAATTATTTCTGGTTCTTTTTCTTCTTCTAAAACTAAATTAAAAAGTTCTTTTCCTTGCTTGCTTGAAATTGTACCCTTTGAAACAGCTTCAGTTATTTTAGCTAGGCGCTTTGGAGTAACAAAGCAGTTATTTATTGAAATATCTTCTTTATATAAATAACCTAGAATCATACTTATAATCCAGTTTGCTGCAGTTTTTGGTTCAATTTGTTCTTGTAAACATTCTTCAAAATAATCAGAAACAGCTTTTTCTTTAATTAGAATATTCGCATCATAGCTTGATAAATTATATTTATCTTGATACTTTTTCTTTCTTTCATAAGGAAGTTCTGGTATAGATGAGCAAATTTCTTCTAACCATTCTTTAGATATTTTAAATTTTGGAATATTAGGTTCCACAAAATATTTATAATCTATGGCGTCCACTTTGCTACGCATCCGAATTGTTGTTTTTGTTTCCTCGTCGTATCTTCTTGTCTCTTGTTCTACTTCTTCATATTTTCCGGCTTGTTTCAACTCTGTTTGTCTTTGAATTTCATAATTAATAGCATCTCTAACGCCACTAAAAGAGTTTACGTTTTTGATTTCTACTTTTGTGCCTAATTCAGCGGTATCTGATATGGAAACGTTAACATCACAACGAATTTGGCCTTTTTTAGGATCAGCTTCACTAATGTTACAATATTGGTATATTGCTTTCATATATTCTAAAAAAGCTACAGCATCATCTGCCGAATGAAGACACGGAGTAGTTACAAGCTCTAATAATGGTACTCCTGCACGGTTATAGTCGATAGTTGAAACATCATATAAGTGATTCATACTAGCTGAGTCTTCTTCTAAGTGAATATTATCTATATCTACGCGAAATTTTGTTCCATCTTCTCTTTCAATTTCGATATAACCTCCCATACCAACTGGTGCTGGAGGAGTATTTTGGGTTATTTGATATCCTTTTGGTAAATCTGGATAATAATAATTTTTTCTCTCAAAATACATGTATTCTGGTTGTTTAGAATGAAGAATTTCGCTCATCATTAAGGACATACGAACACACTCTTTATTTAAAGTTGGCAAAGTTCCAGGAAAAGCCATATCTACTGGTCTTATATTTGAATTTGGTGTTTCAGAATAAGCATTTTTTGCACCGGAAAACACTTTAGTATTCGTTTCGGAAATTTCACAGTGCATTTCTAAACCTATTGTCGCTTGATATTTCATTTTGTCACCTCATTTGCTATTTGACCTTTATAATTCATAGTGCTTTCTAAAGCATAAGCAATATTTAATGCCCTTTGATCTTCATAACAATTTGTTGTAATATTCACACCTACTGGTAAATTATTTACAAAGCCATTAGGAATAGTGATACTTGGAAAACCGCCAAAATTTCCTATTTGTAAATGTTCTTCTAAAGCACTTGTATCATCTTTCAATAAGTCATTAGAGCCTTCTAATAATTTGGCCGGACCGATTCCAACTGGTAAGATTAAAGCATCATATTCTTTAAAATATTTTTTTATTTCGTCAACAATTAATCTTCGTACTCGTTGAGCATTACGGAAGTATTTTTCTTGATTTTCTTTTTGTAATACATAAGAACCAATTATAAAACGACGTTTAATAAGCGGAGAAAATCCTTCTGTTCGATATTCTTTCATCATTTTTCGATAATTTTCTCCTTTAGCACGTGGCCCAAAAATAAAACCGGTTAAATTTGAAAGATTGCTTGTAGCTTCAGCACAAGATATGACAACATAGACAGCCGGCAATGCTTTTAGTAAATTTTCGTCTATTGACACACCTTCTACTTTCATTCCTAACTGTTCACATTTTTTTATTGTCTCTTTAAAATTTTCTAAATGTTTTTGTAATTCTTCATTTGCATTTGGATAATTTTCTAT
>CALVMI010000047.1 GCA_944345045.1 uncultured Bacilli bacterium
GTTAACTTTTATATTTTAAATAATCATGAAGAGGTTGTAAAATATTTCAGTATAAAACAAGCTAATAAAACTTCTCAAGTAGAAACTGCGACTATTTTATTAAACGATTCAAATTTAAAAAATGCGAGAATTATGATTCAATTAAGAACAGCAGGTACAAGTGCCCTAGAACTACATTTTCGTTTGTACCGAGTATATGTAACCTACTAATAAAAAAGACAAAGCTTATTCGCTTTGTCTAACTTCCATAATAACCGGTAAAATCATTGGATGTCTTCCTGTTAAAGCACTAATATATGGTGATAAATCTAAAATAATTTGATTTTTTAAATCTAAGTAACTGTAATTGTTATGAGACAAGGATTCTCGAACAATAGAAGTTACTTTTTTTTCGATTTTATCAATTAAATCAGCGTTCTCATTTACCATAACAAAACCTCTAGTTGTAACATTTGGTTTTAAAAGTAATTGCTTTGTTAATGGATTAACATTAATAATAGCAAGCAAGATACCATCACGACTCATAAGTTTTCTCTCTTTAATAATTGAAGAGCCTACATCACCAATTCTTGAACCATCGACATACACGTCTCCTGCCTGAATAGGAGCACCGCGTCTTACACCGTCATTTGTAAGTTCAATCACATCGCCATTTTTACAAATGAAAACATGATCACTTGGAATATCACAATCTACAGCCAAAGATTTATGAGCCATAAGCATTCTATATTCACCATGCATTGGCATAAAATATTGAGGCTTTACAAGACGAAGCATCAATTTTAATTCTTCTTGTTTAGCGTGTCCTGAAGTATGAATATCGCTAAACTCCTCATAAGTAAACACTTTTACACCTTTTAAATAAAGTTTATTAATAACACGATTGATACTTGCTGCATTTCCAGGAATAGGTTTTGAAGAGAAAACAACTAAATCATCTGGTAAAAGAGAAATTTGTTTATGAACTCCGTTAGCAATTCTTGATAAAGCCGCTAAAGGTTCTCCCTGACTTCCTGTACACAAAATACATACTTCGTTTCTTTTTAAGGATTTTGCTTTATTTGCGTCAATAAAAATACTACGATCCTTAATAAGTCCATTATCTAAAGCAATTTCAATACTTGTTTCCATACTTCTTCCGAAAGTAACAATTTGACGATTGTTTTTACGACAAGTCTCAACAATATGTTTAATTCGGTAAATATTTGAAGCAAAAGTCGCGATAATAACACGTCCATAATGTCTTGAAATAATATCATTTAATGTTTCATCAACTGAACTTTCTGATTTAGAAAAACCTTCAGATAAAGCATTAGTACTATCAGATAATAAGATCTTGACTCCCTCTGAACCAATTTTAGCAATTTTATGTAAATCAGCCATTGGCCCAATTGGGGTTAAGTCAAATTTAAAGTCCCCCGTTTCAAAAATGACACCTTGAGGCGTATGAATGACAACAGCGAAACTATCCGGAATGGAATGGGTTGTCGTTACAAAATCCACAGTAAAGTGTTTAAATTTTAAAACGGTATCTTTATTATAAGCTTCTAAGTTTTGATACTCTAAATGAGCATCTTCCAATTTGTTTTTGATTAAACTTACGGCAATGCGTGGAGCATAAATAACTGGAATTTTCACATTTTGAAGTAAAAAAGTAATACCGCCAATATGATCCTCATGTCCATGAGTAATAATCAAAGCTTTAATATCACTTTCATGTTCTTTTAAGTAGGTAAAATCTTGTATCACATAATCAATACCCATAAGTTCATCTTCTGGAAACATAACTCCAGCGTCAATAATTAAAAGTTCATGTTCGTGATGAATCACGTACATATTTTTTCCAACTTCACCAAGTCCACCTAAAGCAACGATAGACGTGATGTCTTTCTTATTTTGCATGTAAATCTCCTTTCAAAAATAAAAAAAAGAAAAGTTGTTTCGCTTCTAAAATTATAGCGCAAAAAATTGTAATTGTCCAGTTTTAATGATATACTTTAGGTAGGCGGTGAGAAAATGAAACGAGGTTTCACATTAATTGAATTAATCACAGTTATAGCAATTTTAGGAGTTTTAATGATTATGGCTGGCACAGCAGTTTTTAAAGTAATTGATGATTCAAGAAAGTCTTTATTAGAAGAACAAGTAAAAGGATTAGGAGATGCAGCTATTTCTTATGTTCTTTCAAAGGGAACGTATTTAGTAAACTGTGCATCTGATTTTGATCCGGCCAATCCTACAGATAGAAACTGTTATACTACAGTGTCTGTAAATGAATTGGTAACTTCACATTTCTTTGAAAATAACCATAATTTATGTGATCTAAATCGTGAAATTGTTGTTTACCAAATGGAAGTAGGAACTTCTGGCGAATTACATAGCTATGTTCCAGATAACACATGCAGCTATTAAAAGGAGGATTATTATGGGTTTGTTTGATAAATTAAAAAATTTAGTTAGTAAAAAAGAAAAAACAGAAACAAAAGAGACATTAGAAACATATGAAAAAGGCTTAGAAAAAACAAGAGATGAATTTGTATCGAAATTAAGTTTATTAGGAATAAAATATACCAAAGTAAGTGAAGAGTATTTTGAAGAACTTGAAAACATTTTAATCATGGCCGATATTGGTGTTAATACAGTTTTTAAATTTATGGATGCCATTCGAGATCGTGTCAAGAAAGAACACATTACTGATACAAAATATTTACAAGAAGTCATTGTCGATGAATTATTTATTTTATATGTAAATAATGAATCTTTATCTGATAAAATTACCATGGCGGATGATGGACCAACCGTAATTTTAATGGTCGGAGTAAATGGTGTTGGAAAAACAACAACAATTGCTAAGTTAGCTTACAAATATAAACAAGAAGGAAAAAAAGTCATGATGATTGCCGCAGATACCTTTAGAGCTGGTGCTGTTGCTCAATTAGAAGAATGGGCTACAAAAACAGATTCCTTATTTTTTGGAAGTGAAAATAAAGATCCTTCAGGAGTGATTTTTGATGGTCTTGAAATAGCTAAAAAGGAAAATGTAGATATCGTTTTCATTGATACAGCTGGAAGATTACAAAATAAAGTAAATTTAATGAAAGAATTAGAAAAAATGAATAAAGTTATTGGTCGAATCATTCCCGGTGCTCCTCATGAAACATTACTAGTTATTGATGCAACAACTGGCCAAAATGGTATAATTCAAGCTGAAAGCTTTAAGGAAATTACAAATATTACAGGCATTGTCCTAACAAAACTAGATGGTACTGCTAAAGGTGGAATCGTTTTAGCTATTAAAGAAAGTGTTGGAATACCAGTAAAATTTATTGGCTTAGGTGAAAAAATGACAGATTTACAAGTATTTGATATTGAATCATACATCTATGGCTTGTTTAAGGATATGATGAATTAATGGACAAAGTACTTTATTTTAATTCTTTGTTTTCTATCTATCGTGATTTATTAACAAAAAAAGAACAAAATATCTTTTCTTTGTACTATGAAGAAAATATGTCTTTAAGTGAAATTGCTTTAGAATTAGATATTTCTAGAAGTGCTGTAGGAAACACGATTAAAATTGTTGAACAAAAACTAGAAAATTATGAGCAAAAATTGAAGTTAAATGAGAAAAATATTTTATTAAAGGAAACCCTAAACGAACCAATTAATACAACTTTAAAAGAAAAGATTGAAAAGAGTTTAGAATAAAAGAAAGGAAGAATTACAATGTTTGAATATATGGGAGACAGATTAAGTAAAGCAATTAAAAATATTCGTGGCATGGGAAAAATTACCGAAGAAAATATCAATGATGCGATGCGCGAAATTCGGATGGCTTTACTTGAAGCAGACGTAAACTATCAAGTTGTCAAAGAATTCGTAAATAATGTAAAAGAAAAAGCTTTAGGATTAGATGTTGGCAAAAACTTAAAACCCGATGAATTATTTATTAAACTTGTTAAAGATGAATTAATTTCTTTATTAGGAAGTGATGTTGTCGAACTAGAAACAAAGAAAAATCCAACTATTTTAATGCTCGTTGGTTTACAAGGTTCAGGTAAAACAACAACTGCTGGTAAATTAGCGAATTATCTAAGAAAAAAGGAAGGAAAACATCCTTTACTTGTTGCATGTGATATTTATCGACCTGCAGCTATCGATCAATTAAAAGATATTGGTAAAAGTTTAAATATACCTGTATTTGAAGAAGGAAAAAAAGAAGCGGTTTCGATTGTTAAAGATGCTTTAGAATACGCCAAAGAAAACAAAAATGATTACATTATTATTGATACAGCAGGACGTTTACATATTGATGAAACATTAATGCAAGAATTAAAAGACATTGAAAATTTCGCTCACCCTCATGAAATTTTGCTGGTTATTGATGCTATGATGGGACAAGATGCGATTCATGTTATTGAAGGATTTAACGAAGCTCTAAATCTAACCGGATGTAGCTTAACAAAATTAGATGGAAATACCAAAGGTGGTGTAGCTCTATCTGTAAGACATTTGACTAATGTCCCAATCAAATTTGTTGGTGATTCTGAAAAACTTGATGGCTTATCTATGTTTTATCCAGAAAGAATGGCTGAACGTATTTTAGATATGGGCGACATCATGGGAATTGCTGAAAAAGTAGAAGACATTATTTCTGAAGAAGAAGCTAAAGATCAAGTGAAAAAAATGCAATCAGGAAAATATGACTTAGAAGATTTTTTGCAAAATTTAAAACAAATCAAAAAACTAGGCCCTTTAGAAAATATTATCAAAATGCTTCCCCAAGCAAGAAAAATGGGATTAAACAACGTTCAAATAGATCCAAAACAAATGGCTCATGTCGAAGCAATTATTCAGTCAATGACTCCTTATGAAAGAAGGCATCCAGAAGTAAAAAAAAAAAAAAGAAAACAGAGAATTGCTAAAGGATCAGGAAGAAGTGTTGAAGAAGTAAATCGTCTATTAAATCAATTTGAACAAATGAAAAAAATGATGAAAATGATGCAAAACGGAAATATGAAAATGCCTTTTTAATCAAAAAGCCTAAACAGAGGCTTTTTTTTGTCATAACCTACTATAGAAAGGAATGACGTGTTTATGTTAAAGAATAAGGAATGTGAAAGAGATAGTTTTCAAATGAACTATCAAAGTGCTTCTGGAAGTTGTGACACAGCAAACTGTATGCCACCTTGTCCACCACCTTGTGATTGCATGTGCCCACCAGTATGTGAATGTCCTCAAAATCAAGTATGTCATCGTGTAATTAACTATACTGTGCCACACATTATGCCATATCATACAACTGTAGTAAATCATCATGTTTATAATCATACTTATACACCAGTTTATAGTTATTCAGAAGTAGATGAGGTAGAAAATATTTATCAAAATCGTTGTTGCAAATAAAATTAATAAAAGTTTTACTTAACCTGATTTAATCACTTCAAAATAAACTAAAAACAGGAAAATTTGATGTGAATTTAAAAAGTAGACAAAAAAGGTCTACTTTTTTTGAAAAAATCAAATAAAAAAGAAAAAAGTTTTAAAACATCATACAAAATAAAAGAAGACTAGAATAAAAGCTATTTCTAAAAAAGAAAATTGAGTTTTTTTTTCGACAATTCTTGTATTTTTGCTTTGTTTTAGGTATAATGGTTTTTAGAAGATAGGTGAAGGGATATGCGTAAAATCATAGCCAGTATTGATATTGGTTCTAATTTTATCAAATTAGTTGTTGGCGAAATTTTTAAAAATCGTTTAAACATACTAGCTGCATCTTCAACACCATCTTTAGGAATTTCTAAGGGATTTGTTGTTGATCCACAAGCTTTAATACCTAAATTAGAAGAAGCTTTTCAGAAATGTGAAAATATCTTAGGAGTAAAAATATCTAAAGTGATTCTAGGTGTACCTAGTGAAAATAGCGAATTTTTTCTTTCTGAAGGTATCACGACAATTACTAATGAAGATCATGTAATTAAAGGTCAAGATATAATAAGAGCAATGCAAGCTAGTACATATAATCGAATCGATAATGATCGAGAGATTGTAAGTATCAAACCTACTTCTTATATGGTTGATGAAGAAAAAACAAAAAGTCCAATCGGAGTAGAAGGAGAAAAGCTTTCCGTAAAATGTTTAGTTGGAACTGTTCCAAGAAAAAATGCTTACTCTTTAGTTAAATGTTTAAATCAAATTGGTGTTCAAGTTGTTGACTTTACTATAGGAAGTATTGGAGATTATTTTGAATTTCAAAAAGAAATGATGAAAGATAACGTAGGTATTTTTGTAAATATGGGATATTCCAAAACAGAAATTTCTGTTTTTAATAAAGGTTTACTTACCAATTCTGAAACATTAGAACTTGGTTCTAAAAATATCGAGCAAGATCTTTCTTATGTATTTAAAGTTCCGTTAAAAGAAGCTAAAGAAATAAAAAGTCATTTATGTGCTGCTCATACAAGAGGAACAAGCGCTTCTTTAAAAGAAAAGTTTACGACAAAAGACGGTGAATCAATCGAAATCAGTGAGTATGAAGCTACAGAAGTTGCTTCCTCTAGGTTGGAAGAAACATTAAAAATCGTGAAAAAACAAATAAATCACTTAACAAAAAAAGAAATTCATTATATAATGATAACAGGTGGAATAAGCGAGATGACCAATTTTTCTGTTTTACTTGAAGAAGTTTTTGGTCGAAGTGCTAAAGTAGGCACGACAAATGAAATAGGCGTCCGAAATAATATGTATTCTACAAGTGTTGGCTTACTAAAATATTATGAAGATAAACTTCGTGGTCGAGGACAAAATTATTCCATGTTTGATGAAGAAGAAATTAAAGATATGTGTACGATAAATAAAAAAATTAGCTTTGGGGAAAATTCCATTTTAGGAAAATTATTTGGCTACTTTTTTGATAATTAAGGAGGGTGTATTATGGATAACTTGAAAATTGATCCAATTGCAAAAATAAAAGTTTTCGGCGTCGGTGGAGGCGGGAATAACGCAGTAAACCGAATGATTGAAGAAGGCGTACAAGGTGTAGAATTTTATGTAGTTAATACCGACCTACAAGTATTAAATGCAAGTAAAGCAAAAAATAAAATTCAAATTGGTGAAACGATTACAGGAGGCCGTGGAGCTGGTTCAAATCCTGAGGTTGGTCGTGAGGCTGCCTTAGAAAGTAAAACGGAAATAGAAGAAGCAGTAAAGGGCGCAGACATGGTTTTCGTGGCTTGTGGTCTTGGTGGTGGAACCGGAACAGGTGCTGCTCCAGTTATCGCTGAAATTGCTCAAGAATCTGGGGCATTAACCGTTGGTATTGTAACTAAGCCCTTTAGATTTGAAGGAAAAAGAAGAATGGAACATGCTTTAGTAGGTCTAGAAGAACTAAAAAAGCATGTAGATACATTAATCATTATTCCAAATGATCGTCTAAGAGAAATTATAGATAAAACGACAACATTTAAAGATGCCTTTAAAGAAGTAGATAACGTTTTGCACCGTGGTGTTCAATCTATTTCTGATTTAATCGCTGTTACGGGAATTGTAAACCTTGATTTTGCCGACATTAAAACTGTTATGGAAAAATCAGGTACCGCTTTAATCGGTATTGGTATGGGCGTCGGTGAAAATAGAGCTGTTGAAGCTGCTCGTCAAGCAGTATCAAGTGCCCTTCTTGAAACAACGATTGATGGGGCAACAGATGCAATTATTAATATTACCGGTGGCGACAATTTAACACTTTTCGAAATCGAAGATGCTGTTGAAACAGTAAGAGAAGCTGCTAATAGTGATATCAATATTATCTTTGGGGCAATTCCAAACTCAAATTTAACAGATGAAGTTATTGTTACCGTAATTGCTACTGGCTTTGATGGTAAAGGGGATGACGATGCATCGGATATGATGCCAAAAAGACGTATAGATGACGATGATACAGAATTTGATATCCCATCATTTTTAAGAAGTAAAGATAATTATTAATACAAAAAACAAACTTTTTTGAGTTTGTTTTTTTTTAGTTAGAAAAGAAAAAAATATATCCACAGGATCAACTTGTTTGTATTAACTTGTTAAAAAAATGTAAATTGACATATTTTGTATATCATGATATATAAAGAATAGGTGAAGAAGCAAATGATAGAAACAAAGAAAAAAAGTAAAAAAACAGTTTTACTTATAATAGGTTTACTATGTATAGTAAGTATTGGGATAAGTTATGCTTTTTGGCGAATTACATTAGCCCAAACAAATAGTAATAGGATATCAACATCTTGTTTTGATGTAAGTTTTACAGAAGATAGTGAAGCTATCCAATTAGAAAAAGCTTACCCAATAGTAGATGAAGAAGGAATAAATGGGACTCCATAT
>CALVMI010000048.1 GCA_944345045.1 uncultured Bacilli bacterium
ACGGGATTCGAACCCGTGATCTTCTGCGTGACAGGCAGACGTCATAGGCCTCTAGACTAACGAACCATGGTTGCGGGAGCTGGATTTGAACCAACGACCTTTGGGTTATGAGCCCAACGAGCTACCGGACTGCTCCATCCCGCGATATATTAAATGGCGGAGGAAAAGGGATTCGAACCCCTGCGCCGCTTTCGCGACCTCTCGGTTTTCAAGACCGATCCCTTCAACCGGACTTGGGTATTCCTCCATAAAATAAGTTGGTGCCCGAGGCCGGACTTGAACCGGCACGAGTTATTACACTCGCAGGATTTTAAGTCCTGTGCGTCTACCTATTCCGCCACTCGGGCAGGCACTTGTCTTATCGCTAAGACTTCTTCATTATAATATGTAAAAAGAAAATAATCAAGTATTTTTTGAGGTTTTCTAAGTAAAAACTATACAAAATCCACTTTTTTATGATTACAATTCACAATTCAGGAATAGAACTTCCTTCATTTCATTTTGTTTCAAAAATGAAATTGTTGAACAAAATGATCCCAATTTTTTCAAACATCCCACCTAAATCCCACCTAAAAATTCAACGAATTAACATTTAAAAACTATGACTTTTTCTCCGTTTCATTCATTCGATATTCCGCCATCTTCTCATTCATCCATATCGGTAACTGTTTTTTTAAAGGCGCAAAACCATGATCAATAAAAGCGTCTTTTTGTAAAGCATACTCCGTATTTTTAATACTGCATTTTAATTTTTTTTGCTCATCATCCACTTCCAAAATAACACAGGGCACAATATCACCTAAACTAGCATATTCCGTAACATCTCTAACAAAGTGCTCACTTAATTCTGATATATGAATTAGACCGACATACTCACTTTCAAACGACAAAAAAATACCATATTTTTCAAAACCAGTCACAACTCCCTTCACAATATCTCCTTTTTTATATTTCATACAATTTCACCACTGTACTTATTATAAATGATTTTTCTTTACTTGTTAAGACAGAAATTTTATAATAAAACTGAGGTGAAAACATGCAAGAAGAAATCGAAAAAAAAATTTTAGAAAAAATTGAAGATCTTCGCGTCTTTTTAGCAATAGAAGGCGGAGATATAGAATTTATTCAATACAAAGATGGCTACGTATATGTAAAACTTTTAGGAAGATGTGCTAACTGCGGTTTTCTAGATGTTACCCTAAAAGAAACTATCGAAAGCTATTTACAAGAAGAAATACCTGAAATCAAAGGAGTTATCAACGTTTCGTTATAACTCCTGTTTTATTATCCAATCGATGGGTCGAATCGAAACATATTTACTAATCAAAATCCAAGCATCTTTTAAAAATTTTTCTTGCTTTGGTATTGCATCAATAATAGGCAGCAGTTTTTCTTCATCTTCCGATTCATTAATAATTTTCTCATGTAAATCAAAATAATATGAAGGATAAAGAAGTCTAGCATACAACAGGCTTAAATTATAAGCATCAGGGTGTCGTAATTCAATATAAGCTTTCAATTCAATTAAAGGAAGCTCATCTTCCAAAAACACCATATTCTTTAAATACTCGGCAATATCACGAACTTCCAAATCAAAAATAAAATTTAAAGGATTATCATAATTCAAACGATAATTAGGAAAAGTTACACGACGGTGAGATAAAACAATCATTGTATTAGAAGGATTACCACTTTTTAAAATCGAATTAACATAACAAACTGCATTTTCTGCTAGTCCCACAAAATAACTAAAACTATTTAAAATAATTGGATATTTCTTTCCCATCTCATGAACCTGATATTCCAAATAATCAATTTTTTCACTCCATAATCTTCCCCATTCGTTTCGATATAATGAACTTTTTTTAGAATTTAAAACAACGAATTGATTTCGATTTAACATATCAACTAAACTATATTCATGATTTGGATTTTCCGTTTCCACTAGAACATATAACGCACCATTCACCGAAGTCAAAAAAGAACCTTCAACATTTAAAATAAAAGAAAAAATGGGAATTTTTTTTTGCTCTAATTCATCCATAACCATAAGCAATTCCTGAAATTCTTCCATACTTCTTTTTACTTTAGTAAAATAATACGTTTTTTGATTCCATTCAAAAACAGAATATTCCTTATATTCTTTAATTGTATCGATTTCTAAATGATAAGCATATAATATATTCTCTTTCATAGTAGATTATATGAAAAAAAGCTCAAGATATTTCTTGAACTTTTATGCGGTTAATTTTCTTGTATACTCTTCATTATTTGTACTTTCAACTCCAGGAACCATATAAGAAGATAGATCGATCACACTATCACCAGTTGCCATAGACTGTTCAGGTACATTTACAGAAGGCTGCATATCAATAACACTTTTTTCGGTATTAGGTTCTGCAACTACTTCAGATGGAGTTATTTTTTTTTTGCTTTGTAAAACTTCAGCTAATTTAGCATCATATTCACTTTGAATCATTGCAATTTTTTGATTCATTTCATTCATAATTTCAGAAATTTTTTGATCACGTTCTTCATTTAACTTTTGAACATTTAAAAGAGTGTCTTCAGCAGCTTCATTCACCTCTACAGAAGGATTTTCTGAAACATTTTCAGTAACTACTGGTTGAGATTCTTCATTTACTACATCATTCATAACTGGAGAAACTACAGGCTCACTAACTACAGATTGAACATCGTTAGAAGGAGTAACAACTGGTTCAGCTACGTTTGGTACTTCTGAAATAACATTATTTTGCTCTTCAACCCCAGGTGCTACACCGCCAGTAACATTATCACTTGTTTGTAAAGGGACAGTATTAATATCTTGGACATTTGGAACAACAGGAGCACTTTGTTCTAAAACATTAGGTACAACTCCTGGATTCAAATTCAAATCTTGAGGTACAGAAGATTCCATAACCGGTGCTTGTTCTACTGGTGCTTCTGCTACAGGTTCAACTTTTGCTTCTACTTGGGCAGGCACATAACTTTTTAAATCACTTAAGCCTAACAATTGCGGAGCATTTACAGCCATCAATTTCTCAGCTCCTGCCGCAATCTTAATACTTTTTGGATTCAATACAGTAATATATGTTTTCATTATTCCACCCCTATTACATTAAAATTATTTTTTATAATATCAATAATAGCTAATTTAACTTCACTCCAAGCAGCTTCGTCCAAAATTGGTTGATATAAGCCATCCTTTTCCCAATAAAAACTCAAAACATTATTGCCATTATTAAGTTGCTCCGTATCTACAATAACAATAGGAATATTTTTTATATTTGGACGACTATCATCCATACTTTTAAAAGCACAGACAAGTTTTTTTTCTTCCGTCACTCCATTAGGTCCAATCAAAGTAATTTTCTCTTCCATAATTTCTCCCTCTATTCTTAAATGATTATAACAAATTTTAAAAAAATAAGCAACAATTTATGTACCTATTCTAATTTTCTTTTCCCAAAATAAAATAACGACATTCTGGAGCACAATACTTTTTTAAATACTCTTCTACATGATCAATGTCATTCATTTCTCTAAATTTTGGATTTGATTTACTATTAAATCCTTTTAATCGTAACTTACCATAAGCCCAATCACCAACAATATAATCAAAAGAATCAAAGTAATCTGTAATCTTTTTTTCTAACTCTTCTTTATCTATTGCATCTTTCTCATTTTTCATAACTAAATATTTTTGATTATTAATTACAATATATTGCATAATTTATCTCCCCCTAAAAGTTTAAAGCAATAAGCATAACTACAAAAACGGCCGTTGCTAAAACACTTGCAAACAATAAAAAGTCGACATAACCATTACCCGAAGTAATTTTGTTTCCATATCGCTTATAATAATTTACCGCTTTATCTAATAATTCTTTACGATTTTGAAGCGTACTATCAACTCTAAAAAAAGAATAAATTTGATCATTCACCGCTTTTAAATCTTGCGAATTCAAATTGTTTATTTGGGTAAGGTTATAACCAAGTAACGTATAAGCATCGGAATTTAAAATTTCTTTATGCATAGGTTCCACAGAAAATTGATGTTGTGCTTCAAACATTTTACTTTTTAAATAACCACCGATTTCATTAGGATCAATCGTATATTTATTTAAATCATTCACCATTAATGGATTATCAATAACATATAAATACTTTTTAAAATTTGCAAATTCTTCCATCGCTAAATTCATCGATTTTTGTTTATAACAAAACATATCAATCAAATATTTTTCTATTTTTATAAAGGCTGTATTTGGTCTAGCCTGAACTTTTTCTTCTTCCCGAAAACGCATAAATTGATTTTTAAAATCCGTAAGATGTTCCATCGGAAAACCATACTTAGTAATATTACTATCAAAACCACCCATCATCTGTTCATTATGGGTAATATATGGATTTAAAATATCTAACTCACCATAAATAAAAACAAGGGTCGAAATAGCATGAACCAAAAAATCATTATGAGCAGGATTTGTTGGTTGATCTTTATATTTCAAATATATCAAAATAGCTTCAGATATTGCTGGATTAATAAAGGTTTGACCTATCATGTACTCTCACCCTATGATAAGTATAGCACAAAAATTATGGAAAAGAAAGCTCTAAGAACGCACTTTCACTCTCATATGTTTTAGAAAACCAATTTGGAACTTCACCCTGAATTAACTTAGAATCAATCAAAAGTTCATAAGTTTTTTCTTTTTCGTTTTTAGTAACTGGTAAAATCACCTCATAAGAAATCGTCACATTTAAATAAATTTCTAACATCGCATTATTAATTCCATAGTTAGTAAGTCTAGTTTTTACATTACTAAAAACAGAATTCATAAAACGAACGCATACAGGAATTTTTGGCCCCAAATTAGCTAAAAAAGGTGAATCACTCACTATTCCAAGCGGAATTTCAAGAATGATGCCATCTTTAATAGAACTTACTTGATTCATATAATTTTCTTGTAAATTTTCTTGCAAAAAAGAAGTTAATTGTGAAGCTAAAGCATAAATACTTTCCATATCGTAATCCACACTCATAATCTCGCCTTGTTCATTTTGAGTAATCTCTAAAAAGTCCCCATAATTTCCGCTTTCTTCTAAAAAGATTTGGAAATCACTAGCTACTTTATCTACGTATCTTTCCAAATTTTGTTCAGCTACATATAATATTTTTGAAGAAGCATTTTGATTAAACCACCAAAAAAGAAAGACAAAACCAAAAACAATTCCTCCCAAAAGAAGAAACCCTTTTTGTTTTTTTCTTAATTGTCTCTTTTTTTTAAACATTCTCATATTTTATTATAGTAAAAAGGACAGTTTTTTAAAACCATCCCAAATTCAAAAAATCATTTAAGAAAATTACCACTCCGGCAATAATAGCCAAAAAGACCATCACAATAAGTACTTTAATTAAAATACGGCTAACTCTTCCTTCAGAATCAGATAAATCAGCAAAATCACTTTTATTAAAGGACATACTACTTGTATAAAAAGAATCATCAACATCCTCATCTAAAGCTTCGGCAATTTCTTTCTTTTCTTGTTCTTTTTTTACGGCTTCATCTAATTCTTTCGCGCCTGCAACAACAGTATTCTCATCGCCTCGTAACTCTTCTAAAATATCTAAAGGATCCAAATCTTTACTTTCTTCTTCCTCTTTATTTTCACTCTGTTCCTTAGCAAGTAATCGTAAAGTATGACTTTGTGTTTCATTTAAATTAATCGTTTCAATCAAATCTAAAAGTTCATCTTTCGTTTTCTCATCAGCAGCTTTAGGTTTAGATTCAATTGGTTCTACCTCTAAATTTTTTAAAATATCATATTGGGTATCACGCAACTTTTTTAAACGTTCCTTTTGATAATCCACTTCTTTTTCTTCACGAGCTTTTTCCAAAATAGCATTAATGTCATATTCTCTAGTTTTTTCTAATTCCATTTCCTCTTCTTCTGGAATATCTAATTTTAAAGATCTTCTTTTTGGAACTTCTTGATAATTCTTTTCTAAAATATCTTTTAGTTTATTGATATCAATCTGTGATTCATTATCGCCAAGTACCTTAGCATTACTACCAATATCAAAATTTTCAATTTCACTTTTCTTTATTTCTTCATATAACTCAGTATTCTTTGCTGTTCTTCGAGGAGCAAAACTAGGAGTTTCATCATAATACTTATTAATTCTCGTTTTCATAATTCTGATCCTTTCATACTAAATATAACATATTTTGACATTTTTGAAAATGTCTATTTATTGATTTTTCAAACTTTTTATGTGTATAATATTCTTGGTGAGAAATTTTTTATGAAAAAAATAAAAGTATTAACCGATCAATGTATTGGTTGTGGAGCATGTGTTGGAATTGATCCAGAACATTTTGATTTTAACGAAGATGGACTATCTCACGTAATTAGCGAAGAAAATGTAGATTCAGAAGCTTTAAAAGAGGCGATTGAATCTTGCCCTGTTGGCATCATTTCTTTAGAAGAAACAAACGAAGATATTCCTATTGAAAATCAAGAAGAAGAATAAAAAAGCGCTTACAAAAAGCGTTTTTTTATTTTAAAGAATACAATTTTTTAACTTCTTTAATTGTTAAAGGACGATATTCTCCCTTTTTTAAGCCATCTAAAGTTAAAAAGGCATATCGTTCTCTTTTTAATTCTAAAACTTCATGATTTAATGAAGCTAAAAGTTTTTTTACAATATGATTTCTTCCTTCAACAATTCCAACATAAAGAGTAGTATTTTTATTTTCATAATTAATTTTTTTAATTTTTAAATAAGAAATTTCTACTTTTCTATTTTCAATAATTACACCTTTTTTTAATTTAAAAATATCCTCTTTAGTTACAATCCCTTTAACTTTAGCTTTATAAATCTTTTCAATGTTATGTTTTGGATGAGTCAAAATGTTAGTAAGTTGACCATCATTGGTTAAAAGAAGCAGACCTGTTGTATCATAATCAAGTCTTCCTACTGGATAAAGTCTAACTTTAGAAGGAACCAAATCAACAACTGTTTTTCTTTTCTTTTCATCTTGTACACTAGAAATAGTTTTTTCCGGTTTATATAACAAATAATATTCTTTAGTTTCTTTTTGAGGAAGCAACTTTCCATTTACAAAAATCTCATCTTGAATGTTTACTTTCACTCCTAATTCAGTAATAATTTTGCCATTTACTTTAACTTTCCCATTTAAAATAAGTTCTTCTGCTTTTCTTCTTGAACACAAACCTGAATTAGCTATCACTTTTTGCAGTCTTTCCATAAAGTTCCTCCTCACGACATACACATCTTATCATAAAACAAAGGAAGTTGCATCAAGAATTT
>CALVMI010000049.1 GCA_944345045.1 uncultured Bacilli bacterium
GAGTCTTTCTTAAATGAAATTTTTTCAAGAAACATTTAAAATTTATTGTACTATCTTTTTGAGTATTATATTATTTAGACATAAGCAACCTCGATTCTATTTGTATCTAAAATAAGAATATCAAAAAGGGTTGCTTGTTTCAATTTTAAGAAGAGAAATGGCTTAGAGATAGTCTAGGTCATTTTTTTTTTTTTTTTTAAACTGTCAGTAGGTGAGACAATTTCCTGACCTATGGATAGTTTCAGAAAAAGAGGAACAAATAAAGAAAAAAAACATTGAATCTCATTAAGACTCAATGTTCATTTCACCATCTTCTGTAATTATAATCGCCCATCTAGCATAATAAACGGTATCTTTACTAATTTTAGTTGTACTACTAAATACGTTGTCATCAGCATCATACCAACCAATAAAAGCATAACCATCTTTGCTCGGTGTTGGAATAGTTTCCAAAGTATTATTTTGCCGTACTTCTACTGTTTCATAAACTTCGTTATCCACCACAAAAGTAACTTCACAAACATTAAATTTAAAATAAACAACAATAAAAGCAATTAGTAAAATAACAATTGTTCCTACAAATAAAATATTTTTTTTCATATTTTCACCAAATAAAATTATATCATTATTCCAATCATTCGACAAACATTTTTCCTAAAATATGTTTTAATATAAAAAAGGATTGGTCCATATGAAAGTTAAATGCTTTGACGAAAATACGGAAAAAGACTTAGAACAAAAAATTAATGCCTTTCTTTGCAGTACAAAAAGTGATATAATAGATATCAGGTATCAAGTTGCTATAGGCATACAAGGTGAAGATCAAATCTATTGTTTTTCAGCTTTAATCGTTTATAGCGAAAAAGAATGAGTGGTAAAAAATGAGAAAAAGCGGCTTTTTAGAAGGTACGATTATAGCAACTGCAGCTATTGTAATTACAAAAATTTTAGGAATGCTTTATGTCATTCCTTTTTATGCTATGGTCGGAGTTCAAGGAAGCGCTTTGTATGCGTATGCGTATAATATCTACATTATGTTTTTAGATATTTCTTCAGCAGGCCTTCCTATTGCCATTAGTAAAATCATTAAAGAATATAACACCTTAGGTATGATGGATGCTAAACAACGAGCCTATAAATTAGGAAAAAGAGTAATTAGCTTTGTTTCAGTTGCTGCCTTTATTATTCTCTTTATATTTGCTGAAAATATCGCCTCACTTATACTAGGGGATTTGCAAGGCGGAAATACTATAATTGATGTTGCTTTTGTCATTAGATGTGTTTCTTTTGCTATTTTAGTTGTACCTTTTTTAAGTGTATCTAAAGGATATTTACAGGGACATAACATTATTAATGTGTCTAGTATGAGCCAAGTTATTGAGCAAGTAGTAAGAATATCTGTTATATTAGGCGGAAGTTTTTTAGCTTTAAATGTCTTTCACTTATCTTTAACAACATCAGTTGGAATTGCTGTTTTTGGCGCCTTTGCAGGTGGTCTTGCTGCCGTCTTATATATATACAAACATATGAAAAACAACAAGAAAGAGCTATCATTGGATGCTGAGGTAAAAAAAGATAAAGTTACAAACAAAGAAATTATCAAAAAAATTGCAACATATGCGATTCCCTTCATTATCATTGACTTAGGAGTATCCGTATATAGCTTTGTTGATATGGTTTTAATTTCTAGAACAATGACAAGTTTAGGTTTCGATGCCTATACAACCGAATTTATAACTTCGTCTGTATCTACTTGGTCTTCTAAAATCAGCATGGTTGTTATATCTATTGCAATGGGCTTAACTGTAAGCTTAATACCAAATATTGTTGAAGCATTTACTCTAAAAAAATGGGACTTAGTACAATCACGTTTAAACAAAGCTTTACAAATTATTTTAGTTGTAAGTATTCCTATGGTAAT
Source organism: uncultured Bacilli bacterium (assembly GCA_944345045.1). Classification (GTDB taxonomy): domain Bacteria; phylum Bacillota_I; class Bacilli_A; order RF39; family UBA660; genus Ventrenecus. The sequence continues at coordinate 1,922 of CALVMI010000049.1, forward strand.
CGGTATATCGATGCTTTCTAAAACAATTTGGAGCATTTTTTATGGAACAGACAATATTGAACTAGGTGGTTTAGTATTAGGATTTTATATCTTTATATCTTTGTTTTCCAATTTATCCATGGTTACATCTTCAACACTTCAAAGTTTAAATAAATTTAAAATGGTATACATTACATCTCTTTCTGGATATTTACTTAACGCTATTTTAGATGTTCCTTTCATGCTTATTATGTATCATTTAGGTTTTGAACCATTTATAGGGGCGGTTTTTGCTTCTATAGTAGGTTATGCTTTTTCAGCATTCTCAGCCTTATTTGTTATGAAAAAAGATCATCGTTTAAAATATAAGGAAACATGGAAGATGCTTGGCAAAATCATTTTACCAACTGTTGTTATGATTATTGTTGTTCTTATATTAAAACTTATTGTTCCTTTAAATATTTTAAGTAAATCTTCGAGCATTACTTATGTGGCTATTATAAGTATTGTTGGAGCTATTGTATATTTAACCATTGCTTATAAGCAAGGAATTTTAACAGAAATTTTTGGCAAAGAATATTTAGATAAAATTATTAGAAAAGTTACATTTGGTAAGGTAAAATTGTCAAAATAAAAAGCAAGAAAACTTGCTTTAGACCATATACATATTCCCATCATTGTCATTTGTATAATATGTTGTACCTTCTAACTTATTTAATCTAGCTTCTAAGCGATTAAAATTTCGCTCTAATCTAGCCATCCTGCTTTCTAATTCACTAAGGGAAGCACTTCCCATATTCATATTTTGATCAGGCATGGTATAGTTTGGTAAAGTCATAGGCATATTTTGGGCTGCATAAAAGTTACTACTTGCAGCATTTACACTTGGCATACCCATTCCCATATTCATTGTATTTGGCATCGCGATATTTGGTCCCATCGCACTCATATTAAAATTTGAACTTTCAAAAAATGAATTTCGCTCTCTTTTCATCCAAGTTCCTCCTCTAAAATTAGTATATGTAGTTCCAAGAAAGAAGTGATAACATGCGTTTAAGAAATGTAAAAAATGCAACCGAAAAATTAAAAAACAGCTCTTATTTTTTAGAAGATCCTTTTTCTTATAAAGAAATTTGGCATACCTACTTTAAAAATGATCATCCAATCCATTTGGAAATCGGAACGGGTAAAGGACAATTTTTAATTAACATGGCTAAGACATATCCTGATATCAATTTTATTGGGATAGAGAAATTTTCTAGTGTTTTAGTAAGAGCTATTGAAAAAATAGAAAATGAAAATTTAACCAATATTGTCTTTCTTTGTGTAGATGCTAAAGAACTGCCAAATATTTTTTCTAACGAAATAGAGACACTATATTTAAACTTTTCTGATCCATGGCCTAAAACTCGTCATGCCAAAAGAAGACTGACATCGAAAAATTTTTTAGTTCTTTATGATGAAATCTTTAAAAATAAAAAAAGAATTGTTCAAAAAACCGATAATATAGGGTTGTTTGCCTATAGTTTAGAAGAATTAAGTAAATATGGGTATACTTTAGAAAAAGTAAGTTTAGATTTAGAAAAAGAGAAAATTCCTAATATAAAAACAGAATACGAAGAAAAGTTTTCTTCCCTTGGTTATAAAATTAATTATGTAGAAGCAAGAAAGTAGCTTGTTTCTTTTTTATAGATAATTTACTTTTTTAGGAATTTTTGATATACTATAGTAAGCAAATAAGGAGTCTCTTATGAAAAAGAAAATAATATTTCTAGGACTGATTCTGTGCTTAGCTTCAGGATGTACAACAATTAAAAATTCATCATATGAACAAATACTTGAGCAAGCTATGTCCTCTAACACCAATATTACAAATACAGCCAGATCAGGATATAAGTATTATATCCCAAAAGGACTTAGATTACTTGATGAAGAAGGAAGTAATGAAATTCTAACAGATGGAAATTCTATATACTATTTATATGTAGATTATATTAGTTATTATAACAAGATCAAATCTTCTTATGAAGAAAAGGAAAATGTTATTTATAGCAAAAGACTTGAAAATGGGGATTTGTTTGGTTACATTGAAATAAAAAATACACAAAACAATCAATATTTTATTGAAATCATGTATAATTATGCTAAAATAGAAGTGATAGTAGCAGAAGAGAAAGTGACAGATGCGATTGCCTACTCAATGTCAATTTTAACTTCTGTACAATATCAAGATACCGTTTTAACGAGTCTAATGGGGGAGGATGTTTTAAGCAGCAATGAAGTGGTGCATAACATTTTTGAAACAGCTCAGACCGAAAGTGGATATCTAGAAATTGTAGAAGAATACGGAACTTATGAGGAAACAGAAGATACTGTTGATCCGGACTTTATCCGTAGGTAAAGAAAAGAGGAAATCATTATGGGATTATTTAATAAATTAAAAAATGTCTTATTCGAAGAAGAAGAAATTGAAATTCCAGTAAAAGAAGAACCAAAAAAAGAAATAAAAGTGGAACCAGAAAGAAAAACTTTTGAACGCAAAAAGAATGTAGTAGAAAATGATCTTTCTGAAGAAATTCCAATAATTAATGATCAAGAATTATTTAAAGCTGAAAAAACTTTTGATTTTCCGGTATTTGATGATCAAGAATTTGAAGAAATGAAAAGTTTAACATCTGAAGAAAAAAAGGAAGAGCCAAAAAGAAATATGAGTGTGAATCTTTTTGATTATGATCGACCTAAGATTAAAAGAGAAGAAACCAGAGCTAGAACTCCAGAAATTCGCGGGAGAGTTTATGAGTCTAAAAAAGAGGAAGTATCTCATAAATTTACTCCATCACCAGTGATTTCCCCAGTATATGGCGTTTTAGATAAAAATTATAAAAAAGAAGATATAATTGTCAAAAAAGAAGAAAAGAAAACAATTGAACTAGATGCTGTACGTAAAAAAGCTTTTGGTACTTTAGAAGATGATTTGGAAAAAAGCTTATTAGAAGAAAAAGAATCTAAAGTAAAGTTTGATAGTGATGAAAGAATCGATGAATTACTAGAAAGTTCTATTACTGATACAATAGAGGTTCCTGAAATCGTTGAAAAGCCAAGAGAAACAGTTCCAAGAAGAGTAGAGAAAAAAGAAGAATTAGAAATTTTAGATAAAAAGAACAGAACAAAAAGTGAACAAGAAAAACTTGAAGAAGATACATTAGAAGACGATTTATTTGACTTAATTGATTCAATGTATGAAAATAAAGAGGAGGAATAATATATGAGTTTCTTATTAGATTTTTTACCAATCATTATTTATGTACTATTAATTATTATTTTGCTAATTGGAATAGTACTTGCTATTAAATTTTTGATTACTTTAGACAAAGTAGAGAAAGTTGTTGACAACGTAAATGATAAAGTTCGTGCCCTAGATGGTTTATTTCATATTATAGATACAACCACTGATCGAGTAGTTTTAGTTACAGATAAAGTAATTGAAGGAATTACTTCCTTAATTGCCAATCTATTTGTTTCCAAAAAAAGTAAAAAAGAAAAGAAAGAAGAAACTAAAGAAATTAAAAATGGCAAGTAGAATTCGCCATTTTTTTGCTGGAGCATTTATTGGCGCGGGAGTAGGTTTCTTATTTGCTCCTAAAGAAGGAAGTAAAACGAAAGAACAACTTGAAAAATCTTTTGAAAATTTAGTAGAAACGATTAAATCAATTGATATAGAAGAAACAAAAAAGGTATATGAAAAAAAGATTCAGAATTTCAAAGAAAAAATAGAAAACATGGATCCTAGTGAAATGGAAAAACTTCTCAAAGAAAAAGAGAAAATCATTGATAAAGAATGTGATAAAGTTATTCAAAGTGCCAAAGCAAACAATATGACACTTGTTGAAGAAAAAGCAAAGACTATGCAAAACAAAACACATAATTTTACAGAAAATCTAACTAAAGAAATGATAAAATCAAGTAAAAATAAAAAACATAAGAAAAAGAAAAAACGAGTATAATCTAAACTGTTCTTCTGGAAACTTTCGGAAGAACCACCTAAACGATTATGCTTTTTTTGCCAAATAAAGGCAAAAAAATTTCTACATAGGCATACAACTATACCATTGAAAAAAAGATGAATAAGCTATGTATGAGAGGAGAGTAATTATGAATCCATACATGCCTAGGCAAGGATATCCAAACAATGATCGCTTTATTTTTCCATTTTTAACGGGAGCTTTAATTGGTGGCGCTGCAGTTGGGATTACAAG